>DASWRJ010000212.1:0-8197 GCA_036403255.1 Verrucomicrobiia bacterium | reverse complement strand
TGTGTTTCTCGCGCGGCAAATGCTTGCGGAAAAGTTAAGCGAGTTGGCCGGACTGATGCCTATCGGGGTCAAGTCGCCACGCATGACTCCGCTGACTTCCTCGACCATGGACCTGCTCAAGATTGGATTAGTGTCCGAGCGGCTCTCGCCGATGGAACTGCGCACATTTGCCGATTGGACGCTGAAGCCGCGATTGCTCTCGGTTTCAGGCGTGGCCAAGTGCAGCAGCTTCGGCGGCGAAGTCCGGCAATTGCAAGTGCAGGTCATTCCCGAGCGGCTTATTGCCTACGATTTGGCTTTGACCGATGTGCTCAACGCGGCGCGTTTTTCGAGCGGCGTGCAAGGCGCTGGTTTCATTGAAAACAAAAATCAGCGGATCATAATCCAAACTGAAGGGCAGGCCATCACTCCCGAAGCGTTGGGAAAAGCCATCATTTCCTACAAGGATGGTCAAAGCGTCCGCCTCAAGGATGTGGCGAATGTAGTCGAAGGCGCTGAGCCAAAATTCGGCGATACGGTCATCCAGGGGAAGCCCGGCGTGCTGATGACCATGTCCAGCCAATACGGCGCAAACACGATGGATGTGACCCGCGCGCTCGAGGCGGCGCTCGATGAGATGAAGCCGGTTTTCGAGAAGGAAGGAATTCAAGTTTTCGGGCGACTGCATCGGCCCGCCACGTTCATCGAAACGGCCTTGAAAAACATTCAGTCATCGCTGCTGCTGGGTGGTATTCTGGTTTCGGTGGTGCTGTTCCTATTTCTCGGTCACTTCCGAACGGCGTTCATTTCTTTGACTGCCATCCCGCTGTCGCTTCTGACCGCGATCATTCTGCTCGATAAATTTGGCGTCACCCTGAACACCATCACGCTCGGCGGTTTGGCCATTGCGATTGGCGAAGTGGTCGATGACGCCATTATCGACGTGGAAAATATTTTTCGACGTCTGCGCGAAAACCAAACGCTTCCCCTGCCCCGGCCGGTTTTCCGCGTGGTGCTCGATGCTTCCCTGGAAGTCAGGTCGGCGGTTGTTTACGCGACATTCATTGTGGCACTGGTTTTTCTGCCGGTGCTCACTTTGACCGGAATTCAAGGGAAATTTTTCGCGCCGCTCGCGCTCAGCTATATTCTGGCAATTATGGCTTCGCTGGGTGTGGCGCTCACGCTCACTCCCGCGCTTTCCCTGCTCTTTTTCAGCAAAGGGGTGCGCAGTGCATCCGAACCATGGCTCCAGCGCAACCTGAAGCGCGGTTATGGTTCCATGTTGCGCTTTGTCGCTCGCTGGCCACAGGCCATTATTGGCGCGGTTCTGATTCTTTGCCTGGCTGCGCTGACGCGCCTCTCTTTTTTTGGTGGTGAATTTCTCCCCGAATTTCGCGAAGGCCATTTCGTACTACAAATTTCCACCGCGCCAGGAACTTCCCTGGCTGAGATGCTGCGAATCGGGCGGGGAGTTTCCGAAGCCCTGAAACAGAATAAGAACATTGATACTGTCGAGCAGCAAGTTGGCCGGGCGGAGCAAGGTGAAGACCCGTGGGGCCCGCACCGCTCGGAATTTCACGTCGAATTAAAAAAAATCAGCGCCGAAGAAGAGGAAACGATGGCGGAACAAATTCGTAAAGTGCTCGCCGGTTTTCCAGGCATTCAATTCGAAGTACTCACTTTTCTCGGTGACCGGATTGGAGAGACCATCACTGGCGAAACCGCTCCTGTCGTTGTGAGCATTTATGGAGATGATCTCGATGTGCTCGACGCCAAAGCCAAAGAAGTCAAAGCCGTTCTCGAAAAAGTGCCCGGCGCGCGCGATGTGCAGATCAAGTCTCCGCCGGGTTCGCCGCGGGTCGCCGTTCGACTGCGCCCGGAGAAACTTGCGCAATTCGGTTATAAACCGGTGGAAGTCCTCGAAGCCCTGCAAACCTGTTATCAAGGTTCTGTCGTCGCGCAAAGTTATCGCGGCAACCAGGTCTCGGACATCGCGGTCATTGTTGAACCTAACAGCCGGCGCGATCCGGAAATGCTCGGGCATTTTCTTTTGCGCAATGCGCAAGGCCTGCGCCTGCCTTTGGAGCAGCTTGCGGATATTTACATGACCAGTGGCCGCCACTCGATCCTGCACGATGGCGCGCGCCGTCGTCAAACGATCACATGCAGCTCCGGGAACCGCGACGTCGCCAGCTTTGTGGCCGATGCCAAAAAACAAATTCACGACAAAGTTGCCTTTACAGGTTCGGTTTATCCGCTCTTCAGTGGCGCGGCTGAAGCGCAGCAAGCAGCCCAACAGCAACTGCTCCTCAATAGCGCGGTAGCGGGCGCAGGCATTCTCCTCCTTCTCATTGTTGTTTTCGGCAATTGGCGAAATCTCCTCCTGCTCCTGGTGAACATACCTTTCGCGCTGGTCGGTGGAGTTCTTGCCATCTATATCATGGGCCTGATTGACAAGGAAGCTGGGGCTCTCTCGATCGGCTCTCTCGTCGGCTTCGTCACGCTCTTTGGCATTACCACACGCAATTCCATCATGATGATCTCGCATTTCGAGCATCTCGTCCGTGAAGAAGGGATGACTTGGGGTCCAGAGGCTGCATTGCGCGGGGCGTCCGAGCGCCTCATTCCAGTGCTCATGACGGCCATCGTTACCGCCATCGGTCTACTGCCCCTCGCAATTGGTGCTGGCGAAGCCGGTCGTGAAATCGAAGGCCCAATGGCGATAGTGATTCTCGGCGGTTTGGTTACCTCAACGATTTTAAATCTGCTGGTGCTTCCGACGCTTGCCTTGCGCTACGGCAGATTTGTGCCGCAGCCGGCGACCGAATGAAATCACTGACCGAACAACTTTGGTTTGAAGTGCCACAGCGTCGCGGATTCATAAATATCACCCGTACAATCGAAGAACTGGTCCGCAAAAGCGGTGTGCAAGAGGGTCTTTGTCTCGTAAACGCGATGCACATCACTGCCAGCGTCTTTATCAACGACGCTGAAGATGGCTTGCTGCACGATTATGAAGTTTGGCTCGAAAACCTCGCTCCTCACGAGCCAACTTCACAGTATCACCACAACCGCACGGGCGAAGACAATGCCGATGCGCACCTGAAACGCCAGATAATGGGCCGCGAAGTTGTGGTGGCGATCACAAAAGGCAAACTCGATTTCGGTCCCTGGGAACAAATCTTCTATGGTGAATTCGACGGACGCCGGCGCAAGCGCGTTCTTGTGAAAATCATCGGTGAATAGCAGTCCATTTTCCGGCGCCAAGAACGCCGATTAAACGATGCCTCAGGCCGGGCGTGCGGCGCTCATCTCGCTAATGCGGATGCGAACAAAATTGATATGCCCGCGCAAGCTGTAAAACTGATCGGCAAAGGAGGCGGGCACTTTCATCTTGTTGACTGCGTTTTCAATTTCCGTGAGGCGATTCAGCAGCTTCGATGGTTCCACCGGAGAGGGAGCAAAGAGCTCCCTCTCGACCAAAAGCAGCGCGCGATACCAGCGATATAATCTCAACTTAACCCGCCAGCGGAACACGCCCGGAATGACTTTCAGGCCGGGAATCAGCACAACTACCGCTGGCAGAATGACGACGAGTATCCGATTAACGAGGCTGGCCAGCCAAAAAGGGAGATGCCGATAGAGGAAGCTCTTGCCAGTTTTGTAATAACGGGTGGCGTCTTCGCTGATGCGCAAGTCGTGCTCGAGCGGTGCAGGAAATTCTCCGCGGCGCTGCAACAGACTGGCCGAGCCATGAATCTCGCGCGCAGCTTCCAGGAGCAAATCTGAAAGCGCTGGATGCAAGCTAGTTCGCGCGACCAGTTCAACCGTGGGGCCAATGAGGGCTATGTCATGTGCCGGGAGATTCTTGCCAAAATCTATCGAACCCTGCGGCAACTGCAGTTTATTTAAATAGCGGTAACGTCTGCTATACCCATCCGCCTGCGAAAAGCTCATCAGATGAATTTCAGACGAGCGCAGGAGCTTTCGCATAATCACAGTCGAAGCGGAATCGCCCATAAGAAAAACAGCGTCGGCAGATCCAGCCAGGAGCGCATTGGAGGCCGCTTCGGAATCCAGATCAAGAAATGTCGTGGGACCACCACTCTCAATACCATTGGCAGTGAGAAGGGCCACAGCTAAAGTGCGCGAGCCGCTACCGGGCGGCCCGATGGCCAGACGTTTTCCAACGAAATCGGAGAGCATTTCAATTGTGTTTGTAGCTCGATAAAAAACCAGCAACGGCTGGTAAGCGATGCTGCCGAGCGAGACAAGCCTGTCCAGATGAATACCATTTGTCACGCCACCCTGCACAAAGCCGACATCCACTTTGAATGACGGGTCATCGAGACGCTGCATATTTTCGAGCGAGCCATGCGACGGCAGAATCTCCAATTTGACTTTGTTCCGCGCCAAAATGATTCGGTACTTCTCCGCGTTTGTGCGGAAGAGACTTCCATCCGGACCACTGGTGATAGTAATCGTGCCAGGGGGTGCGGATTTGAAGAAAGAAAATCCCGCAAACACCGCGACGATCGCAATGAGCAAGATGGCACTGAGCGCGGCACCCCGGCCAAGGCCAAAAGTCTCGCGAAAGCTGGTCAAAATTCCAACCGGTTGGTTACTCGACATACATTGCCTCAATATTTGCGCGCGCGTGCTGGAAAACAACCACGAACCACAACTGTAAGAGCGATAATCCCTTGCTTCCTTGTTCCTTGATTATACGCCCTCGTGCACTAATCTTCCGATCTAAACCATATTTATGAATCGAGCAGCATTCCTTATCATCGCTGGCCTGGCCAACAACGCCGCCTTCGCGGTGCCAAGTCAGCCTCCGACATTCACCAAAGCCATTGCTCCAATTCTGTATCACAACTGCACCGGATGCCATCGCCCCGACGAAGTCGCACCTTTTCCACTGCTTAATTACAACGATGCCCGCAAGCATGCGAAGCAAATCGCAAAAGTGACTGAAAAGCATTTCATGCCGCCGTGGAAAGCGGAGCCAGGGTTTGGTGACTTCGCGAATGAACGGCGGTTGTCGGAAGCGGAAATCGGTCTGATTAAGGCTTGGTATGACGCGGGCGCGCCGGAGGGCATCGCTGCCGACTTGCCGCCGCTCCCGAAATGGACGGAAGGCTGGACGATGGGCACTCCTGATTTGGTGCTGGAGCCGGATCGGGATTATGAGCTCGCTGCGGAAGGACGCGACGTCTATCGCTGTTTCGTCATTCCAACTCAGTTCAGTGAAGAAAGGTTTATCGCGGCCATGGAAATGCGGCCGGGCAATCGCAAGGTGGTGCATCACGTCCTCACGTTTGTGGATACCTCTGGCAAAGCGCGGATTTTGGATGCGCAAGATTCCGAACCAGGTTATTCGACCTTCGGCGGAGTCGGCTTTAAAAACAGCGGCCATCTGGGAGGATGGGCACCGGGAAATTTTCCTGAGCGACTGCCCAATGGAATTGGTTTCCGTGTGCCGAAAGGCGCTGACCTCGTGCTCCAAGTGCATTACCACAAGAGCGGGAAACCAGAGAAGGACCGCACCAAGGTTGGACTCTACTTCGCAAAGGGAGCGATTGATAAGCAGGTGCGGGTGATTCCGGTGGCCAAGCTGCCGCTGCGGATTCCGGCGAATGAGTCAAACTTCATTGTGCAAGCAACGCTCCCGGTGTTGTTTGATGCCACGATTTACAGCGTGATGCCGCATATGCATTTGCTCGGGCGGGAAATGAAAGTCACGGCCTTTCTGCCGGATGGCACGAGCCACCCGCTTGTGCATGTGCCGGATTGGAACTTCAATTGGCAAACCACCTATCGTTTCAAAAAGCCGATGCATCTGCCGCGCGGCTCGCGCGTAGAGATGGAGGCGCGATTCGATAATTCCGCAGGTAATTTGGCGAACCCGAATAACCCGCCGCGACTGGTCACTTTTGGTGAGCAAACGACCGATGAAATGTGCATGGCCTTTCTTTCTTACACAGTGGACGCGGAGCAACTGACGAAGGGCATTGCGTTCAATAGCTTGCGCGATTTGGCGCCGGGATTGCGCGGTCCTGCAAAACCTAAATCAACTGGTGCAAAGAAGTTGGACTAAGGCTTCATCGCCTTTAAATTACCTGGCTTGGATTCGCAAATCGCTCCAGTAAGCAAATTCCCAATTCCAATCGTTAGCGGCATTTTCCAGGCGGAGTCGGACTTCTTTTCCGGCCAGCGAACTTAAATTCACACTCACCTGCTTCCAGCGATCGCCGTCATGGTTGACGATTTCCTTGCGCAATAGTTTGCCATCGGCCAGCACGCGCAACTCCCAATCGCCGCGCTCATCAGAAGCAACGTCAAAGCTCAGAAAAACCGCGCGCTCTTTGGGCAATGCCATAGTACGCTCCAGGCTGGCAGGCTCGCTGCGGCTGATTGGATGCGTCATGAGCACATTCTTTTTGCCGGCATATTCCACCAGCTTTTTCGGCGCGCCCTCAAACGGCTGGCAACTGACTTTCCAATCCGGGTTCCAGAGCGCTACCGATTCGCCGTCGCCCGACTCAACGCCAGGTCCGCGAAAGGCGGTGTTGTTGTCTTTAGAGACATTCGCATTCTTTTGGCCTTCATTTGGATCGCCAATCAACTCCTTGCGTAGGGCAGGTGTCCATGGGCGCTGGTCTTGGCGCGGGTTGAGAATGTACCAGACCAAATTGCGAAAATCATCGTCGGGGATTTGCTCGAGGCCTTCTGGCATAAGGCTTAGGTCGGTTTTGCGGATGGCCAGCTTGCCATTTTCTGTTTTGATGTCGCTCTTGGCAATAGTTTGCTCGACCGGGCCGGCTGCGACCAATTTGATGCGGGTATCGGTTTCCTCAACCACTCTACCTGTAATGGTGCTGCCGTCTTTAAGTATAACTTCGGTTGTTTCGTAGCCCGCGCCAATTACTTCGTTGGGATCAATAATATTATGCAGCAACGCATCGAGCGAACTGCGGCCGACGCCCGTCAAGTCCGGCCCCACTTCAGCGCCTTCGCCGTAAAGTTTGTGGCAGACAAAGCAGGTTTTCTTCGCCACTTCGTGACCGGCCTGGAGATTCGGCGTGCCGCTTAGGATCATCTTACGCTTTTGGGCGATGAGCTTGAGCTTATCTTCGCTGCTTGGACGGTAGCGGCCGAGCGTGCGGTCGGCATGGTCGGCAGTGGTTTTATCGCTGCTGCGAGCCAGGGCACGGCGGGCAGTGGCCGAGATGTCCTGCGAATCGACGATTTTTTTGTCCACACCAGCCAGGAGCGCGCGCGCCCACTTGCTGCGAGTGACCAGTACTTCACCCGCGGCCCGCCGGGTGGGTAACGTGAAATTTTTCCAGGCGTCAATGATTTCATAAGCAATTTCGTCGTTCCCAAAGCTGCCTAATGCCCGGACGGCGTCGGTGAGTAACTGTTGATTTTTTTCGCTGGCAATCAGCTTGAGCAATTCGCTTTTCGCTGCGTCATCTTTAGTATCACGCGCGGCCTGGATGCCCCTAAGCCGATCATCCACGGCGGCTTTTGGATTATTGATTTTGGCGACCAGCGCTTTTGATGCGCTCGTATCGCCAAGCATCGTAGCGAGACGCCGTGCCTTATCAGAAAGTGCCGGATTCGATTCCAGCTTCGCAAAGATTGGCTGGAGAGGAATGCTCGGCGGCGCGCCTTTGCTTTTTTGCGCTTCGATTAAGCCGTCGAGCGCGGCGGCCGCCAATGCGGTTTTTGGGGCGAGTTCGCCAAGCCATTTCATGGCTGCATTGAGGTATTTGGCTCGTGCGCCGGTCTCAGTGAGATCACAAATTCGGCGCATCACGCGACGTACTGAATATGCGGAAACGGAGTTTTCATTAGCCGAGAGTATCGGGAAAAATGGCTCTGGATTTTCGGCAACGCGCGGCTCCATGGCCATCCAGACGATGTGGGGGTAGTACGCATCGCCTTCGACGCTGGGATGAGCTAAAAGCTCGTTAAAATTCCGCAACAATTCGCTATCTCGAACTACATGAGAAGGGGCAGAATCAACTGTAAGCTCTGTAGAAACCAACTTGCGCAAGGCCACAGCCGCCTCGGCCCGAACGGTAACGTCAACATCCCCCGCCAGCTTTGCCAAATCTGTGAATGTCTGACCAATAAGGTCTTCCCGCTCACCAATGAACCGAGCGCTCCACGCTCGCATCTCGGGTAGTTTGGCACGCTTTGAATTTTC
>DASWRJ010000211.1:0-10928 GCA_036403255.1 Verrucomicrobiia bacterium | reverse complement strand
CGTTCGGCCGCGTTCAGTTTAAAAAAGTCCTTCATCCAATAGGTAGAGTTCAGAAGAAAACGAGGCAGAAACTTGGGATCCCACCAGCGAACCTGATCGTAGCTGCCATTAGGCGCGGGACTATCGATCAAGGCCAGGAGTGCGACGGGTTCATTTTCAGACTGAGCAATTCGCGCCATTTCGTAAGCGACAAATCCACCGAAGCAATAGCCGCCAAGGTAATAGGGACCGTGAGGCTGGATTGGGCGAATAGCTTCCCAATATCGGCGGGCCAATTCCTCGACGGAGCGTTGCTGCGGCACTCCGGAGCGGCGCGGTTCCAGGCCGTAAACGGGCTGATCGCCCGGGAGATTTGCGGCCAAATTGGCGTAGCCCCAAAGCAATCCACCGCCCGCACCATGGATCAAAAATAGCGGCGGTTTGTTGCCCCTGGGCTGAATGGGAACAACAGGCGAACTTCCCTGCGGCGCCTTCTTGCGGCGGATGATTGTGGCAAGCTGTTCAATGGTGGGCGCTTGAAATAAAGTGACCAGTGGCATGCTCCGGCCCAATTCCTTTTCGATTTGCGAAAAAAGCCGCACTGCCAAAAGGGAGGTCCCGCCCAAGGCAAAAAAATCGTCGCGAATGCCGATGCGATCGAGGTGGAGGAGGTCCTGCCAAATTCGGGCGAGCTGTTGCTCGGTCTCATTTCGAGGGGCGACATAAATTTGCGCAGGTTGAGCATGTTTCTTTTGCGCCTGGAGTAGTTGCAGAATTACGGCCGGATCACGGGCGTGGCTGGCAACCCAATTGTAGCCGCTGCTCTTAAGCCCTGGATAGTTCTGGGATACGGCCGGGCTGCCGGTATCCGCCGGCTTGGAATCGGTTGCGGGGACGGAAATGGTCTCGGATTCAGGATTGAATGTAACGTCGCGCGCGTATTCAGAAGGGAGACGGAAGTGAACGGCACCATTGCTGAACTGACGAAATGGCGAGCCGACGCTTTCCATGAACTGGCGGGCCGGCTTATTTTTGGGTGTCGGCACAATAGAAATCTCCAGCCACTGTTTACCAGTTGCTTGAGCCAGTTGGCCGATGTGCGAGAGGATACGATGCTCGACACCTTTCCCCAGGACACGGCAGCTTAAGAGAAATGTGTCGATCTGCAGAGACTTTTTTGCTTCGGCATAAATCACCAATCCAACAGTGCCGTAATCGCCAAAGCGGTCGCGAACGGAAATGGAAAGCAATTTTGCCTGGCCTGATTTCCAAAGATGCTCCAGCTCGGATTCCGTGCGGCGCCTGGTAGTGAAGTTAAATTGATTAGTGCGCTGGGTGAGCTGGCTCAGGCGCGGGATTTGATCGGCTCCCAGATCGGAAATATTGATTTCAAGATTCAAGCCGCCGATGAAATCGGCGAAGGACATGGATTCGGCCTGGAATTGTTCGCGCGCGCGGTTCTGTTGGTAGAGAAGCGAGCGTTGTTTATCTTCGGTGGTAAGCTTCAGGTGATCCAAAGGCCAATAGTGCGTGAGGAATGGCCCAATCTCTTCCGGGTTTTCGGGAAGTTGCAGGACCAGCGCATGCGGGCAATTCGCCTCAACTTCGGCACATTCCATAGGGTTATCATCGATGAAAATAAAGCTATCGAGCCCCACGTTAAGTTCGCGAGCGAGTGCTTTGAGGTTTTCCGATTTTGGGGCCCAATTGATGCGGCGGGCCGCGAAATCGGCGGGCCTCAAAGGCATTTCGGATTGGCATTGAAAAACTTCGGCGACGTCTTCCTCATTATTTTTGCTGCAGATGCAGAGCAACATGCCGGAGTCTGCCTGGTCCTTGAGGAATTTCTGCAACAGGACACGCGGGGAATCCATGCGGATTCCCCGCGGTCCATCTTCCCCGCACACTCCCGACCAGAGCGTCTGGTCGCAATCCACCGCGATGACTTTGCGCGGTGGTCGTTTCATGGCGTCAAAGCGACGTAAAATCAGGGCACTCAGGGCGCAAAAGTATTCTGGAGTGTAAGGGACATGGCCCAGTTGATCGGCTTGGCGGTCAAACACTTCTTTGAGGAGATAGTTGCTGGCCAACTCGGAGCTGGTAACGAGGAAAACACCATTAAGGACCGAGAGATCATCGCGAATAAGGTTCTCGAGCCGAAAAATTACTCCACATTCCCGGGAAGCAAATTCTGGTGAAGATGGGCAGAGCAGCACGAGAAAAGGCGTGGTTGTGCGGCCAGCGGCCGACTTAAGTGCGACGATGAAATCGCGCACGGCGCGTTCCAGCTTTTCTGAAAGAGCCTGGGAGTTGGGTGCGGTTGAATCTGCTTTCGCCCAATCCTCCAAGCGGATGAGGAGCACATTCAGACCGCGTTCATTGCGAAGGAAAAGGCTGTTGGCATCCAGCAGTTGCTGAAAGATCTGATTGTAGGGCGTGAATTGAAGCGTGATCGGAAAATTCAGTTCGCGTTTGAGGAATTCGATGCTTTCGGCAAGGGGTTCAGTGGTAAAAGTTCCGCCAATAGCCAGGGTCTGCAATTTGGCTTCAGCGCCCTCCGTTGGCGCAGTTTTCTGAAGAGAGGGGAGCAGCGGGTAATTTCCAATGGGAGATTTTGGTTCCTTTAAGAAATTATCCAACGTGAGTTCAAATCCTTTGAGGAGCGAATCAACGGTTTCGGCATCGAAGAGCCGACGATCAAATTCGCACATCAATACAATTCCGTTCGGGCTTTCTTCGGCCACAAAGCGCAAATCAAGGAGGGCGGTTTGCGTATCCGCGGGGATAAACGTCGCCTGAAGAGTCTGGCTTTGCAGTGTTCCGCTCGGAAAATTCTGCAGGAGAAAGCCGACATTGTAGAGGGGGTTTTGCCGCACTTTGCGGCTGGGATTTATGGCTTCAACGATTTTATCGAAAGGACAATCCTGATGGGTGTAAGCATCAAAAACAACGGGCTTGGCCGCTTCGAGCAGGTCCAAACCACTTTGGGTTTCCAGAACGCGGAGGCGCAGAGGGAGAAAATTCATGAAGCAGCCGATCAGATTTTCGGTCTCCCGGCGCGTGCGCCCGGCAACGACGGTGCCAACGACGAGATCCCTTTGGCGCGTCCATTTGGAAAGCAAAATATTGAGAGCTGCGTAGAGGATGATGAACAAAGTTGCGCCATGCTCCTGGCTCAAAGCGGTGATTTGGTCGGAAAAGGTTTTCGAGAGGGTGATGGAGCGGCTATCACCTTGAGGTTCATTTGGAGCCAGTGCCCTAGGCTGGGCCGGGAGTTGAATGGCAGGCGGTGCGCCAGCGAGCGCTCCTTTCCAAAAATCCAAATGCTTTCTTAAGGCTTCGCCCGAGAGGCTTTCATGCTGCCACGCCGCATAGTCAGAGTATTGAATTGGCAATTCGGGCAATCGAATTGCTTTGCCCTGAGAAAGCGCTGAATAGAACAATTCAAATTCCTTGAAGAAGACGGACATGGACCAGCCATCGGAAATGATGTGGTGCATGACCAGCAGCAGCACATGCTCCTGCGGGTTCAAGCGATACACAGTGCAGCGCAATGCGGGCGCGCGGGCGAGATCGAATGGGCGGTTCCCTTCGGCCTGGATCAACCGGCGCAAGGTGCCTTCCCGGTCCCTGGGGGAAGCGTCTTCGAGGCTGACTACAGGCAACGGGAGCGGACTGATGGACAAAACTTCCTGACGAGGCGTTCCATTCTGCGCGGGGAAGGTGGTGCGCAGAATTTCATGGCGGGCCACGATTTCGGCCAGTGTTTGCCGGAGGGCGGAGAGATCGAGTGGTCCAATTAAGCGCAGAGCGGTGGGTACATTGTAAGCCGCACTACTGGGTTCCAGTTGGTGTATGAACCACAACCGCTGCTGCGCAAAGGAGAGCGGGGCCGGGTGTTCACGGTTCCGCCGGGGAATTTGCAGGTTTCGCGCGGGGCCGCCAAAGGCCGCGCGCAGACGTTCTTCCAAAAGGCCTCGCTTAGCTGGGGAGAGCTCCGGCCTTTGAACACTTATGGAATTTTTCATTACTTCTTTTCCCCGTTACGAACGAAGATTCGCGCCAAGCTGACGAAGGGCTTCCTCTTCACTGAGCGCGCTGATTTCGCTGACTAGCTTTTCCTCCAACACCTCCGCAAACCCCGCAATGGTCGGTGCATCAAATATCACACGCATAGGCAAGTCTATTTGCACCCTCTCCCGCAATCGGGCCAGCACCTGAGTGACCATGAGGGAATGCCCGCCCAGCTCGAAGAAATCGTCATGGATGCCGATTTTTGGTATTTCGAGGACTTCACTCCAGATTTCCCGGACCAATTCTTCGGTGGCGTTGCGAGGCGCCTGATAGTTGCCGTCCAGTTCGGGACGCGGCTTTTCGGGCGCAGGCAGCGCCTGACGATTAATTTTGCCATTGGGCAGGAGCGGAAAACTGGAGAGCACAACGATGCTCGATGGCAGCATGTATTCGGGCAATTTTCCGCGAAGCCATTGGCGCAACTCGGGGACGAGCTTGCGAGCCATGGCGGTGGCCAAAGGATTGTTCGCGTATTGCTCCCAGCGTGGCGGGGACAATACGGCTGGCTGCGGGGCAGGAGAATTGGCGTGGAGCTGTTTGGCGGCAGGCTTTATGAAAATGGCGGAAAGGGATTCGGGATGTTCGGGTGTGCCCCAGGCAATTTGGACTTGCCAGCCGCTTTGCTCGCCGAGTTTCCAGATTTCCTCCGGTTCAATTGCTTCTGAGAAGTCCTGCCGCTGCAAGAGTGTTCGAAGCTGGCCGGCAGTCGGGACATTGCTGGTGCATTTTAGAGTCTTCAGAATCCAGGCATCCTGGGCGAGCCTTGCATTGGGAATATTGATGAGCTGGAGGAGAGATTTATTTGTGGATTTCAAATACATGGAAAAAGTTTCCACACTAAATTGGGAAGCGCTCCAGTCTATGGCGTTTTCCGCAGCGGGCTGGGCTTCACTGGCTCCGACATGCAGCACCACGTCGTATCGATATTTAGTGACCTCGTTAACAGAGCGGCCGCGCTTCAACTGAAATTCCACTGATGATATTCCGGGGAGCCGTTGTTGCAGCGCTGAGAAGAATGCGGGCGCGACGGTGAGCTCCAACTCCTGTTGCGCGCTGCGTTCGGCCTGCTGGCGAATTTCAGTGGCTGGCAGATCGTCAGGGGCATTGTGAAAAGCCAGCGAGGTATGGAACATTTCCTGCAAGGGATGAGAGCGGATGTCTCCGAGGAAAATGGAGCCACCTGGCTTAAGCACACTGACAGCACCTTCGATGACGCGGCGCAGATAATGAATGTCAGGAAAATACTGCGCGACTGAGTTGATGATAATCGTATCGAAGGAACCTGAACCGAACCCGGAGAAGTCATCCGCGGCGGATTGGCGAAAATTCACGTGAGCGTAATGGCCATTATGCTGAGCCAAATGCTTCTGAAGGGCCCGCAGCACTTTGCCGGAAAAGTCGCTCGCGCAATATTGGGAACAATGATCGGCCAGGCGAAAAAGGAGCAGACCCGTACCGCAGCCAATCTCGAGGATACTGGCCGGTTTTAGTTTGAGAATGCGTTCCACAGTGGTTTCGACCCACTCGCGCATTTCAGATTCGGGCACCGGCAATCCGGTGTAACTGCTGACCCAGCCAGTGAGATTGAAGCTGGGGTCGGCTGCCTTTTCGTTGTCCTGGTAGGTGTCTTCCCAAACACTTTGCCAATTTGAAATTTGTTCGACGGGAGTTTCTTCGGCGGCCTTTTCCTGCGGGACAACGTAGGCAAGCATCCGCTCGTCGCGTGCGAGGACGAGAGATTCGCGAACGCTCGGGTGCTGGCGCAGAGCATTTTCAATTTCGCCGAGTTCAATGCGATAGCCGCGAATCTTGACCTGATTATCTATCCGGCCAAGGAATTGGATATTACCATCTTCAAAGTAGCGGGCCAGGTCACCAGTTTTATAGAGGCGTGATCCTGGCCGGGAATCGAACGGATCAGCGATGAATCTCTGGGCGGTCAGCTCCGGCCGATTGAGGTAACCACGGGCGAGGCCAACACCGCCGATGTAAAGCTCGCCGGGCACACCCAGCGGCACGAGCTGCATTTGGTCGTCGAGCAGATGGATCTGGGTGTTTGCGATAGGCTTGCCAATTGTCGCAGGCGCATGCGCGCGGCGCAGAGTAAATGTGGAGTAAACCGTGTCCTCGGTGGGGCCATAAAGGTCATAGACTTTTTGCACGGTGCCCAGCTCGTAAATTTGATCCACAAGCGAAGTCTTGAGTGGTTCACCCGCCAAATTCACGACACGGACGGACGGTGGGAGGGCGCGCAATCGAACCAGTTCGGCCATGGCAGAGGGGACGGTGTTGACGAGCGTCACTTCATCGGCGGCAGGGAGATAGGGCAACTGCAAGGCATTCTCCGCGAGGATGATTTTTCCACCGGTGCTGAGCGGGACAAAAATTTCGAATACAGAAAGGTCAAAACAGACAGATGTCGCAGCCAGCACACCAGCGAGATCCTGGCTCGAAAAAACTGTTTGCGCCCATTGCACCAAAGTAATTGCGCTGCGATGTTCGAGGGCGACGCCCTTGGGGCGGCCGGTAGAACCGGAAGTGTAGATCACATAAGCGAGATGTTTTGAATCCGCAGCCGGCCCGCTCCGTTTTTCTTCAGCGGGATTCGAGCCATCGCGAATCTTAGCCCCGTTGCGATCGTAGTAAATTATGCGCGCGTTATTAGGGGGCAAATGATTGCGCATCCGCGTTTGCGTCAGCAGCACGGGCGCCTGGCAATCCTCGATGATCAACGCGAGGCGTTCTTGTGGGTATTCCGGATCCATGGGGACGTAGGCGCCACCGGCTTTTAAGATGGCCAGTATTCCGATGATGAGTTCCGCGGAACGAGCCATGCAGATGGCCACCAACTGATCCGGCCCGATGCCCTGGGCGCGCAATTCGCGCGCGAGGTCTTCGGCTTCCTGGTCCAGATCGCCATAACTCAGCCGCTCATTTCCGCAAACAAGAGCGACGGCTTCAGGCATATTCCGGGCTTGTTGCTCGAAGAGGTGATGGAGGCAACGAACCTGGGGGAAAGTGACGGCCGTTTGGTTGAAAGACTGGAGCAATTCTATTTCACTCTCGGGCAAGAGCGCCAGCCTGGAAATGGTTTGTGCGGGATTTGAAACAATGCTTTGCAAAAGGACCTGCCAACGGCTGGCCATGCGCTCGATGGTGGAAGCATTAAAAAGGTCTTCGGCATATTCCAAAGCCACTTCGATTTTTCCATTCTCTTCAATGAGTCTTAAGCAAAGATCGAAAGGACAAGTTTCAGTTGAGGACGCTCCATTTTCGGCAGGCCTTTCTGTGCACGTGGTAATGAAAACCTGGAACACGGGATGAAAGCTCTGCGATCCAGCAATGCCCAAGGCTGAGAGTAGTGAGCCCACATCTGCAAAAGCGCAAGGTTGCGTGTTTTCGAGCTGCGCTTTGGTCCGTTGGAACAGTTCACGGAAAGGCAGGTCATGTTCAAAATTGCATCGCAGTGGAAGAACAATCCGCTTCGAATCAGCGTCTGAACCACTGCTGATCGAAGCCAGAGATGTTTCGAGACCAATTACGAAATCTTTTTGCGGCGTGTGACGACCGAGAAATGCCTGAAACGCTGTAACCAACAAAATGTTCAGCGATGCCTTTTCGCGCACAGCGCAATTTCGCAAGTCTTTGGTGAGCTGCTCGGAGATGGAAAAGGTTTTGCTGGCAACTTTGCCACTGTTGCGGGAAGGGCGCGGCCGATCGGTGGGGAGTTCAATTAGTTCCGGCGCGCCCGCTAGTTGCTCCTTCCAATCATCTGGCGGGTTCTGCAGGGCGGGAGTGGGAATCTCGGAGGAATTTAGGTTAGGCGCGCGCATCACTGAGTCCGTGTGTAGAGCAGTTATGTCCTGCAACTGCATGTCCAGCAGCTTCTGTAACTCAGCAGCGACTTTTTGGACATGGGGTTCTTCGAGAATGCCTTCGTGAGGGCAGGCGATAATCCTGGAGCTGACGCCACGTTGCGCATATTCGCTCCAGCCATAGAGTGGATCAAAGGAGCAGAGCAGTTGATGGCCGCGGCTGCGGAAGAGGGTGACATGTCCGTTATAAGATTTGGGATGATAGCGTGCGAGCGCTTCTATATGCGTTTTCCAGAGATTTCGCTGTTCTTGCGAATAAGCGGAAACATCAACGACGTCTTCGATGTCCAAGTTTTTGCGATTGGAGGAACCGGTATTTTTCTTATTTGGCAAGAGCCTCTTCTTGAGCACACGCCACTTCCAACGGAAGAAATCGCGCCTTTGAGAGGGAGTCCATTGCAAGATATTCCGCATCCAAAAAAAGATGTTCCGCAAGAAGCGGAGCAAAAAAAGAGGAGTCCAGCGCACGCGTGAGTAGCTGGAATTCGGCGGGCCACTATTGATAACTGCGAGAAGGGCAACTTTCTGCCCCTGGGCGACCAATTGCTGCGCCATCTCAAAAGCAACCACCCCACCGAAGCAGTATCCGCCCAGGTAATAAGGGCCATTCGGCTGGAAAGCCTTCAGATCGGCGACATATTGCGCCGCCATGGTTTCGATGCTGTTAAACTCTTCTTTACCGTCCATGGCCCTCGACCGCATGGCATAGACAGGTTGATCATGACCAAGGTGCCGGGAAAGATTGGTGTAACCCCAAAACATTCCGCCGCCAACGCCATGGACAAAAACCAGCGGCGGCCGATTGCCTTTGGCCTGGATCTCGACAAGCGACGAACCGGGCAGGGGAATCCCTTCTTCCCGCAAGCAGCGCGCGATTTGTTCGATGGTCGGCGCCTGGAAAATGGTCGATATGGATAATTTTCTACCAAACGCCTTTTCGATCTGCGCAATCAATTGCACGGCGAGCAGTGAATGCCCGCCCAAGCTGAAAAAATTGTCGCGGACACCAACGGAGTTGCATTGCACCACGCTCTGCCAAATTTGGGTCAATTGTTCTTCGGTGGCATCACGAGGAGCAATCTGCTGGGCCGGTGGGGCAACAGTCTCCGGCGCGGGTAGTGCCGCGCGGTCCAATTTTCCATTTGGTGACAGGGGCAGGCGCTCCAGCGGAATGAAAAAAGAGGGCACCATGTAATCCGGCAATTTCTGGCGGAGATAATCGCGCAGATCTTCCAAATTGATATTGCTGGCGGGGTCGAGGATGCAATAAGCCGCGAGCCGCTTTTGACTGCCTTCGTCGCGCATGATAACGACACAGCTTTTGACGGCGGGGTGGGCGCCGAGCACAGCTTCGATTTCGCCCAACTCGATGCGAAAGCCGCGAATTTTCACCTGCTGGTCCAGCCGGCCAAGATATTCCAAATCACCGTTTGGCAGCCAGCGCACCAAATCACCGGTCTTGTAGAGCCTGGCATGAGGATCGGAGGTGAATGGATTCCCAATGAAACGTTCAGCGGTCAGTTCAGGCCGATTCAAATACCCACGCGCGACCCCGTCGCCACCGATATACAATTCCCCGGGGATGCCAATGGGCAGCAAATGCAGAGATTCGTCCAGAACGTAAAGCTCCGTATTAGCAATGGGCTTACCAATAGGAATGCGCGCAATCTCCGGATTCGAAGCTTCAAAGGTCGCGGCAAAAGTAGTGGTCTCCGTCGGACCATATCCATTAATTAAATGTGTTGGCGGGCCCTTCCTGAGCACCTCAGTGACTGATTTCGCGTCCGCGGCTTCGCCACCGTAGAGCAGAAATTTCATTTTCGCGAACGCGTCGGGAAGCTGCCGGGCAAATTGATTAAACAAAGAAGTCGTCAGGAACATCGCGGTGATGCCGTGCCGATTAATCTCGCGGGCGAGATCGGGCGGCGATAGCAGGGTGTCCTTGGGCAGGACTACCAGGCTTCCTCCGTTCAGCAGCGCGCCCCAAATCTCCCAAGTGGCCGCGTCAAACGAGCAGTTTGATACCTGGGCCATGACATCGGTGATCGTGAGTTGCGCAAAATTGGTGTTTAGCACGAGCCGATTGACAGCGCGATGCGGAATGCACGCGCCTTTGGGGCGTCCTGTGGAGCCCGAGGTGTAAAGAATGTAAGCCAAGTCTGCAGGCTGATTGACATTCTCCAGATTATTCGCGCTCTCCTGCTTGATGGCGCGGCTCTCGGTGTCCAAACAAATCAGCTTGGCGGCAGCAGGCGGCAAAGAAGCCTTAAGCGTGCTCCTGGTAATGAGAAGCGGTGCGTTGGCATCTTCGAGCATCAAAGCGATACGCTCCCGGGGATAATCACGATCCAAAGGCAGGTATGCGCCGCCGGCTTTGAGAATGGCAAGCAGGCTGACGATCATGTCAACCGAACGATCCAAGTACACGCCTACAGGCGTGTCACGTTGGACGCCCTGAGCGCGGAGGTAACGCGCGAGTTGATTCGCCTGGGCATTCAGTTCCGCATAATGGAGGGTGGCATGACCGTCTTGCACGGCGGGGGAGCCAGGGGTTCGGCAAGCTTGTTCTTCAAATACCTGATGAATGGAGCGGTCGCGGGGATAAACACTCGTGGCGCGTGAGAATTCTTGCAGTAACTGCTGCTTTTCCGCTTCCTTCAGCAACGGCAAATCGAGAACTGGTGTGAGCGCATTTTCGCAGGCGGCTTCAATGAGGGTTTGGAGTTGCCCGAGCATGCGGCCGACGGTCGATTCTTCAAAAAGGTCCGTGTTATATTCGAACCAGGTATGAAGGCCCTGCGGGGTATCGATTACGACCAAAAGCAAATCGAACTTCGCGGCTCCAGTCTGAGTGCCTAAATCTGAGGTCGAGAGGTTCTGCATCTTCGGCAATTCGCCGGGCGAACTTTGGAGCACAAACATCACCTGAAAGAGCGGCGTATGGCTGGAACTGCGCTCGGGCTTAAGTTCCATGACCAGCTTTTCGAGGGGCAAATCCTG
>DASWRJ010000210.1:0-2563 GCA_036403255.1 Verrucomicrobiia bacterium | reverse complement strand
GCTCTCCTTCGGGAATTTCGACCAAAGCAATTTTATGCCCTTGCGGAACATCCCGCGTCAGGGTGAGGTTGTTGGCAGCGCACACCAGCACCGTCCCGAGTTTCAGAGGCCGTTTGAGGACAGCCACTGAATCAGAGGGATGCAAACATATCGCGACATCCTGGAAATTCATTTGAGGCATGAAAGTATTTCCACAATAGCTAAATAGCATCGAGAGGTCAAATAATGGGAAACAAACGCTCGCACTCGGTTGGTATTTTTTAGCTCGTGAAGCAAATTAGGATACTGTTAGCTTCCAGCCCGGTTTGTTGCGATGGAATTGTTATGCCAATAGCTCACTTGTTCACAGATAAAAAAGGGCAGCTCAAAAGCTGCACGCTCTGGTTCCTGATCTCGTTCTCTTCCCTGACATGCCTCTGCGCTCAAACGGCGGACGATTTAATCACAAGCCTCGTTTTCGATCAAAAAGTCGATGCAGGTTTCATTGCCACACTGGGCAAAGCCGAGCAAGGAGATGGCGCTGCGCAGGTGGATCTGGGAAATATGTTTTCACTAGCTTTGCACGGCGCGCCGACGAATTACGCCGAGGCATTCCGCTGGTATTCTATGGCGGCAGAGCAGGGGAATGCTGCGGGACAATCGCTACTGGCCGAATGCCTGGCGGAGGGTAAAGGCGCTCCAGTGGATGTGCCGAAAGCGGTGGGCTGGTTCCGTCGTTCCGCCGAGCAGGGGGTTACTGCGGCGCAAATTTCTCTCGCGAGACTTTATGCTGAGGGTCGCGGCACACCAAAGAATGTGCCCGAAGCCTACAAATGGTTCAGCATCGCCGCCGCGCAAGGCAATTCAGAAGCTTCCTCGAATCGCGTTGCAACTGCCAAGCTCCTCACCCTCGATCAAATCCTTGAAGCGGAGCATCAGGTGGCCATGTTCCGCCCCAAGCCCGAGAATCAAAGTGGCGTCGCTCTTTTTTCTGACACTGCTCCTGCAAAAAACACAGGGCCATTCTTCTTTGTGAGCGACGATGGTTACTTGATTGCGAACCTGCACGTTACCAAAGGCGCCAAACGCCTGCTCTTAAAGACCGCGCATGGCCTGACACCGGTCCAACTTGTTCGTGGAAGCGTGTCGCTTGATCTTGCGGTTTTCAAAGCCGAAGGTCAATTTCAGGGTCTCCCGCTTGCCTCGCAGGCTGCGCCTGTTCCGGACAGGCCGCTTTATACATCGAGTTGCTCGAAGATCTCATGGAACAGCATCGACCCCGAGCTTATCCGGCTGCGCCCGGTCTCCTCGGCGAAGTTTACTGATCCGAACCGAGAGTTTGCGGTCCAATATGCGGCCGTGCGCGGTTTAACAGGGGGTTGCGTGCTGGACGAGAGCGGCAACGCGATTGGCTTGCTCCCGTTGGAGGATAGCGTTGCTGGGGCCGAGTTGCTGGGCGGCCCGGCCGAAAAATCCGCCGCTGCCTTGAAAGGCCAAACGTTATTGCAATTTCTTAAAACAATTCCAGAACTTCAAACGCGCCTGAAGAAACCGTTGACGGGCACCCGTACACCTGAAGAGCTGCGCCGCAAGCTGGCCGACAGCAGCGGTTTGCTTTTGGGCTATTAAAAATGCTTTCCGCTTTTCAGAAAGATGAGCAGTTTCTTGCAGACGTGCAACAGGCCGTCACCGAAAGTGAGCACGCGCACCTTTGGTGGCTTGGCCAGAGTGGTTTTCTCCTGCAATGGGCTGGGCGTCATTTGCTCTTCGATCCGTATCTCTCAGATTCGTTGACGCTTAAATATGCGGCGACGGATAAACCGCATGTGCGTGTGACCGAGCGGGTGATTGCCCCGGAGCGCTTGAACTTCATTGATGTGGTCACTTCCAGCCACAATCATACCGACCATCTCGATGCCGAGACATTGCTCCCGCTTCTTCGCGCAAATCCAAAGATTGAGCTAATTATTCCCGAGGCCAATCGTGAATTTGTCGTAAACAAACTGGCGACGGTGATCGAATTTCCAAGAGGGTTGAATGCAGGAGAATCTGTAACCGTAGCCGGATTTAAAATCAGCGCCGTTCCTGCTGCCCATAATGAACTGGAACTCGATGATCGCGGCCGCCAAAAATACTTGGGATATGTGGTGCAGGCTGGACCGTGGAAAATTTATCATTCCGGTGATACGAAACTTTTTCCGGGGATCGAGGATTGGCTGCGGCCTTTTGAAATTGATGTTGCGCTGCTGCCAATCAATGGTGACCGGCCTGAGAGAAGAGTCGCTGGCAATCTAAATGGCCGCGAAGCCGCCCAATTGGCGCACGACATTGGCGCACGCATGGTGATTCCGTGCCATTACGATATGTTCGAATTCAACACGGCCTCGCCGGACGAATTCATCGCGGCCTGCCGGGCACTGAATCAACCGTTTCGCGTGCTCAAATGTGGTGAGAGTTGGTCCAGTGCTGAATTACCGTGAATTGCGCGCAGTGCCAGAAGCTCAAATTGCTTTCACCTCACGCTCAATAATGAGCACATCTTCCTGTTGCCAATCCGCTTTCATCTCAAGCTTTAATCGGCGGA
>DASWRJ010000209.1:0-8719 GCA_036403255.1 Verrucomicrobiia bacterium | reverse complement strand
ATCTGGAGTCGGATAATCTGTTCCGTAGATTTCGCACTGGCTGGCTTGGCCAAGGGGGACTTTAAGAACGTTAGGAATTAAATGAGTCTCGATGCGGTGATGTTCGCCGAATTTTTCGCTGGCGCCGGCGGCATTGAAATAACGGAAGGCAACAAATTCGAGCTGATGGATCTGTTCGTACCAGAGGAGCATTTTCTCGAACATCAATTTGGATTCGCCGTAGGGATTGATCGGGCGCTGTGGGAGGTCTTCGGTCATGGGAATTTTGTCGGGCGGACCGTACGTGGCGCAGGTAGAGCTGAAAACGAATTTTTTGACGTTGTTCTCGACGGCGGCATCGAGGAGGTTCAGGCCGCTGGCGACGTTGTTGCGAAAATATTTGCCGGGATTGGTCATGGACTCGCCGACGAGGGCGTTGGCGGCGAAATGAATTATGGCGGCGGGTTTGGCCTCGCGAATTGCGCCGCGAATCGCATTTTGATCGGCCAGATCGCCTTGGACGAATTTGGCGCGGGCATCCACGGCGCCGCGATGGCCTTCGGTCAAATTATCAAAAACGGTCACTTGATGGGCGGCGTTGAGCAATTCCTCGACGCAAACTGATCCGATATAGCCGGCGCCGCCGGTGACGAAGACGTTCATGTGCGGCAAAGTATCGGCGCATCTGAGGCGAGACAACGGGAAAAAACTAGGGTAATGTCCTCACAGGGCGCGGTGTTCCGGGTGAACTTCTTCCCGTCGAATCCAACCCAAAAACTGCGCGCAAGACGCGACAGTGCGAATTTTGAGATGTGGACTTATACAATTAAGCGACTGCTGCATCTGATTCCCATTTTGGTGGGAGTGTCGATGCTAACATTCCTCCTCATGTCTCTCACGCCAGGGGGCTACCTGGAAAGCCTGCGCCAAAATCCACAAATCAGCGAAGAGACGCGCGCGAAGCTGATCGCCAAATATCATGCGGATAAGCCATGGTACGTGCAGTATTATTATTGGTTTGCCGGAGTGTTGCGCGGTGATTTTGGATATTCGGTCTCGTATAAAATTCCGGCGACGGACCTGATTTTTGCGCGGCTGTGGAACACGTTTCTGCTATCGCTTTTTGCGACCGTGATCGGGTGGTGCACGGCGGTACCGCTGGGGATTTGGGCAGCCGTGAATAAAGACACGTGGGTGGATCGGTTGTGCGCGTTTATTGCGTTTCTGGGGTTATCGATTCCGGTGGTGTTGCTGGCGCTGCTGGCCTTGATGTTTGCGTATGTCACGGGTTGGTTTCCCGTGGGTGGATCAGCGAGTCCGCTCTATGACACGCTGTCTTTTGGCGGACAGATGTGGGACAAGGTGCATCATTTGATTTTGCCAACGCTAGTGCTGGCGGCAGTCGAAGTGGCGGGGATTATGCGGCAAATGCGATCGAACTTGCTCGATTCGTTGCGCGCGGAATTCGTGACGACGGCCCGGGCGAAGGGTCTGAGCGAAGGGTGGGTGGTGTATAAGCACGCGCTGCGAAATGCGATCAATCCGTTGCTGACGATTTTCGGATATTCGCTGGCGGGTCTATTGAGCGGCGCATTTTTGGTCGAGAACATTATGGCCTGGCCGGGGCTGGGACGGCTGACGATGGAGGCATTTTCGGCGAAGGATTATTATCTGGTGGTGGACAGCGTTGTCATGGCGACGGCGATGCTGGTGCTGGGCAATTTTTTGGCGGACCTGCTGCTCGCCTGGAGTGATCCGCGCATTCGCTTGCGATAGAATGGAAACGCTTCCCCAGATCGAGCCCAGCGAACCGGCGCAACCAGAGGCAATAGCTTTTGCCACGCCTACGCAACTTTTTTGGCGACGGCTCAAGACGCGGCGCATAGCGATGATCGGGGCAGTGATTTTGGTTATCCTTTATCTGACGGCCTTGTTCTCGGGTTTTATTTCGCCCTACAGTTATGAGCGGCAGGATCGGGAGCGCTTTTTTCATCCGCCAATCCTGCCGCGCTTTTCGGGGCTGCGGCTGGTGGTGCCGCGTTACGAGCAGATACCGGGGCAAACGCATTTCCGCCGTGTGCCGGGCGAAAATAAGCCGCTGCATTTTTTTGTATCTGGCGAGAAGTACAAATTGGTGGGGCTGATTCCAATGCATTGGCATTTGTTTGGAACGGGCGACGCCAATTACCCGGTCTATCTGCTCGGAACGGATCAATTTGGGCGCGACGTTTTTTCGCGGGTTTTGTATGGGTCGCAAATTTCGCTTTCGATTGGGCTGGTCGGAATTGTTCTCTCGTTTGGGTTGGGCATGATCATGGGCGGAATCTCCGGGTATTATGGCGGGCGGGTGGATGACGTGATCATGCGATTGTGCGAATTGATCATGTCAATCCCGGCGCTCTATTTGATTATGTCGTTGCGGGCGACTTTTCCGCCGAAGCTTCCCTCCACGCAGGTTTATTTGTTGATCGTGGTGATACTCAGCTTTATTAGCTGGGCGAGCGCGGCTCGGGTAGTGCGCGGGATGACGTTATCGTTGCGCGAGCGGCAATATGTGCTGGCGGCTCGTTCGCTGGGGCAGAATACGTGGAATATCTTGATTCGCCATATTCTGCCAAACACGTTTTCGTACGTGATCGTCGCAGCGACGCTGAGTGTGCCGTATTATATACTGGGTGAGGTGGCGTTGAGCTTCCTGCAAGTCGGCATTCAGGAGCCGGAAGCGAGCTGGGGAAATATGCTCAATGCGGCGCAAAACACGGAGTATCTGCGGAATTATCCGTGGTTCCTCGCGCCGGGTGTGGCGATCTTCATCACGGTTCTGGCTTTCAACTTTCTCGGAGATGGATTAAGGGATGCCGTGGATGCGAAGAGCAGCTAAATGAGCAACGAAGCAACAACGAGCACTGCGGCGGCCAATCCAGTCGGCTCTGGCTCGCGCTCAGGAAATTCTTTGCAGGGGCCGCTACTCGAAATTAAGAATCTCAAGCTGGAATTTGGTTCGCCGCAAAAGCCGCTGCGGGCGGTGGACGGCGTTTCGCTGCACATTAATTCTGGAGAGACGCTTTGCCTGGTCGGCGAGAGCGGCTGCGGCAAGAGCGTTACGGCTCTCAGCGTGGCGCGACTTGTGCCGAGTCCGCCGGCGCGGTATGTGGATGGGCAGATCCTTCTGAATGGCGAGGATGTGTTGCGCATGAGCAAAACGCAGCTCCGCGAGATTCGTGGCGGCGTGGTCAGTTACATTTTTCAGGAGCCGGGCAGCTCGCTGAACCCGGTGTTTCGTGTGGGACATCAGATCATGGAATCGCTGAAATTGCATCGGCCGCAGTTTGCGACGGATGAAGAAGTGATTCGCCTGCTGAAGCTGGTCGGCATACCCGCGCCGGAATCGCGGATTCGCGATTATCCGCATCAGCTCTCCGGCGGCATGCAGCAGCGCATTATGATTGCGATGGCGCTAGCCAGCGAACCGAAGCTGCTGGTCGCGGATGAACCGACCACGGCGCTCGATGTAACAATTCAGGCGCAGATTATTGAATTGCTCCGCGATCTGAAGCAACGCCTTGGGATGAGCATTCTGCTCATCACCCATAATCTTGGAATTGTCGGAGACATTGCGGATCGAGTTGCGGTCATGTATTCAGGGCAAATTGTGGAGCTATCGCCGGCGGATGCTCTCCTGGCGCGTCCTTTGCATCCATACACGCAGGCGCTGATGAACTCGATTCCAAAACTCAGCGGTGGAGCTAAACGGCTCACTGCCATTCCGGGCAGTGTGCCGAACCTGGGCGCGTTTCCGTCCGGTTGCCGGTTTCATCCGCGCTGCTTCAAGGCACGGCATGATTGCCCGCAGAAAATGCCGGAACTCACCGAGGTGGAACCAGGCCGATGGGTGAGATGTTTCTATTGGAATGCGCCGTTGCCTGAACCGGCCGACGCGTTAAACCCGAAAACCACAGAATTTTTCCGTGAGCTTGCTCGAAGTTAAAAACCTCAAAGTCCATTTTCCGGTCAAGCAGGGCCTGTTCAGCCGTGTGCAAGGCCATGTCAAGGCCGTGGATGATGTGAGCCTCGCGATCGAACCTGGCGAGACGCTCGGATTGGTGGGAGAAAGTGGCTGCGGAAAGACAACGCTGGGCCGCGCGATCATTCGACTGATCGAACCGACGGCGGGTTCGGTTTTTTTCGAGGGGGAAGACATTACGGGGCTGGAGGGCGCTGAGTTGCGGGCGCGCCGCCGCAAGTTCCAGATGATTTTTCAGGACCCGTATAATTCGCTGAATCCGCGCATGACCGTGGAGCAGATTATTGGAGAAGCGATTGACATTCATAAACTCGCGGAAAACGCAACTGCACGGCAAAAGCGAATCACCGAACTGCTCCAGGCGGTCGGGCTGAATGCCATGCACATGCAGCGCTATCCGCATGAATTCAGTGGTGGCCAGCGCCAACGCATCGGGATTGCGCGGGCCCTGGCGGTCGAGCCGAAACTGATTGTCTGCGATGAGCCGGTCAGCGCGCTCGACGTCTCGGTCCAGGCGCAGATTATTAATCTGCTGCAGGATCTCCAGCAGCAGCGCGGGCTGGCGTATTTATTTATCGCTCATGATCTGGCGGTGGTGGAGCACATCAGCCAGCGCGTGATGGTGATGTATCTCGGTAAAGTGGTCGAGGCAGCGGACGCGAAAGAGTTGGTGCGAGCGCCGAAACATCCGTACACGCAAGCGTTGCTTTCGGCCGTGCCGGAAGTGGATCCGGCTTCGAAAAAGAAACGGATTCTTCTCCCTGGCGATGTTCCTTCGCCGATTAATCCGCCGAGCGGTTGTCCATTTCATCCCCGCTGTCCAATCGCGATCGAGCGATGCAGTGTGGACATTCCTCCGCTGCGCGAAATTTCTCCGGGCCATTGGGCCGCCTGCCATCTGGCGAGTTGAATAAAAGATAAATACCTCCGTCCAATCTGCTGAATCGAGTTCATCTCGAAGTCAAGCTGGAGCGGGCTGGACAAGGCTAAACCAGGCTATTTTCTTATACTCAGCTCGCCCCCCACGCGCCAAAAAAAATTGTGAATTTGGAAAAATTAGTTGGAGTCAAACGTGCTATGAAACCGCTGTGGCCAGCGGAAACTCAGAAGTAAAAATTAGGGCTATGAAAAACATCGCAAATAAAAACGTGAAACAGAAATGGATTTCAGCGTTTACGTTAATTGAATTGCTGGTGGTCATCGCCATTATTGCAATTCTCGCAAGCATGCTGTTGCCGGCATTGTCGAAGGCGAAAGAAACGGCCAAACGCATCTCCTGCACGAGCAACCTGAAGCAGCTTGGACTTTCATTGATTATGTACGCCGATGACAATGAGGGCATGTATCCTTCCCGGGGCGGTTCGATGAGCAACCATTGGCCGGTGCAATTAATGGATTACTATAAGGACACAAAAATCCTGCATTGCGCGAGTGATGTGCCCAAGCCTGCAAATTTTGGAGATAGCTACGCCACTCCGAGCCCGAATCTGGGCGTTCAGGCTATTACCGCTCCGCGCAGCTTTATCTTTAATGCCTTCAATGATTACTTTGGCGGAAGCCCGCCGGCCAATGCTTCCGTGCCTGAAGCGGCGGTGAAACTGCCGAGCGACACGATTATCTTTGGCGAAAAGGAATCCAATTCCGGGCATTGGTGGATGGATTACTGGCAGGGCGATGACTTGAGCGAATTAGAGCAGAGCCGGCACATGACTGGCCCCAATGGGAAGGGTGGCGGATCCGATTATGCATTTGCCGATGGCAGCGCTCGTTACTATCGCTTTGGACAGACATTGAATCCTGTGAACATGTGGTTCCTGGATCCAACCAACCGGAATTTGGGCCAGCAATTTTAATTGATTTCGTAGAAACAGGGGTTGGCAAATCGAGGCCGGAGTACTACCGGCCTCGATTTTCTTTTATAGGGCGGCATTTATCCATTAGTATCGTGTTTCGCCGCTACCATCGCGCGCCGCGAATGGCATAAGTCGCGATAAACGCATTTGCCATGGCCGACACAGCCACGGCTGGCCAATCGTGACGAACGGCATTCCCTGTGAGAAAGAGGATGTTCAACAACAGCCACGTGATCAAAGGATAATAATCCATGGCCTGTTTTACGGGCTGCTTATTAATGAGCCATGGGACGCTAAAAAAAAGAATCAAGAGGCAAGTAACGAACCAGCCTAGAAAATTTACGAGCGGAGCCGTGCCCCAGGTAAATGCGAATTTCGTGGCGTGCCAGAGCCAGAGCGTTTTGACGTGGACGGCATAGGGCTCCAGTCCCAGATCGAAAATCACCGCCAATAAGGAAGTGAAACCAATCACCCAAAAACCATAATAGGTTGTCTTGCGCCAGGGACGCATGATGAGGCGGGCCACGCCTCGGCCATTGACCACCACAATCAGCCAGAGCACCGGAACGCTCCACGGCACGACATCAAAGAGCTTTTCGCCGGACGCCGGCAGGTAGATGATCGGTCCGTAGGGCACGCCTGTAACACCAGCAACTAAATTCAATCCGCCCGCCAGACCGAGTACTACGACAGCCGTCATAAAGACATTTTGCGCCGGCAAACGGCGGCCCAATGCGAGCAAGGTGGTAAATGCCGTCACGGCGAGGAAAGCGGCATCGAGCCATCGCCAATGGCTGGGGAGATCGATTTTAAGGGCAGCGAGGGACTCTTCGGCAATCCATAGGACGAGAAACGCGACGAAAAATGGTTTCTGCCATGATTTGAGTGCTGGGGATGGTTTTAATTCTGGAGGGACTGTTTCCACAATGCTGTTATTGCAGCGATGATCTGCCTTTATCTGGCTGAAGCTGCAATAAGAATCGGCGTACCGTGAGTGTTTCCAGTTCCTGCTTGGAATCTTTGCCCGGTTTTCCGATCTTAAACAACATGATTCAACGTTACTCGCGAGCTGAAATGCGGGAAATCTGGACTGACCAGCGCAAACTCGAAATCTGGCTGCGCATCGAATTGCTGGCCAGCGAAGCACTCGTGGAAGAGGGGATTGTTCCAAAAAGCGATTTTGAAATCATGCAAGCGCGCGCGGCTTTCACACTGGAGCGTGCCAAAGAGCTGGAAAGAACGTTGAACCATGACGTGATTGCCTTCACGACGAACGTCGCCGAAAGCATCAACCATCCCGCGAGCCGCTGGTTTCATTTTGGACTGACCAGCAGCGACATTGTGGATACGGCCTTTGCGGTGCAGATGGTGCAATCAGCCGATATTTTGATCGAAGACGTAAAAGCACTGCGGAAAGTCATAGCTGCCAAGGCGCGCGAACATAAATTCACACCGGAAATTGGCCGCAGCCATGGCATCCATGCCGAGCCGACGACATTTGGCCTCAAGATGGCGCTCATGTATGACGATTTTGGCAGGGCCTTGAACCGTCTTGAACGTGCCCGCGAGACGGTGGCGGTCGGCAAGCTGTCTGGCGCGGTTGGCACAAACGCGCATCTCTCGCCGCGAGTGGAAGCGGCTGTCTGCGCAAAGCTTGGGCTGCGACCCGCGCCGATTGCCACGCAAGTTATCCAGCGCGATCTGCACGCTGAGTTTATTTGCGCGCTGGCGCTGGCGGCGGCGCTAATTGAGAAGTGGGCAACTGAATTCCGCCATTTGCAGCGCACAGAAGTATTGGAAGCCGAGGAATTTTTCGCAAAAGGTCAAAAAGGTTCGAGCGCCATGCCGCACAAGCGCAATCCAATCACCGGCGAAAGATTGACCGGGCTTGCCCGGGTGCTGCGCGGGAACGCCATCGCCGCGATGGAAGACGTCGCCCTCTGGCACGAGCGAGACATCAGCCACAGCTCGGTGGAACGAATCATATTTCCCGATTCCTGCACGCTCCTGGATTATATGCTGGTGACCCTCGCTAAGTTGACTGAGGGGCTGATCGTATATCCTGAGAACATGAAGCGGAACCTGGCGCTGTCGCTTGGCATGTGGAACTCGCAAACGGTGTTGCTGGCGTTGATTCGCAAAGGGCTGACGCGTGAAGAATCGTATGACCTGGTGCAGCGGAATGCCATGAAAACGTGGCAAGCCAAACACGCTGGCGCGGCGGATGCAGACTTCCTGACGCAACTCAAGAGCGATCCGGATGTGGCAAAGCATTTCGAAAACGGCGAACTGGAAAAGCTTTGCTCGCTGGAGTTTCACTTCAAAGAAGTGGAAAATCGCTTCAAGAAGTTGGGGCTTTAAATAAGCACTTATCGCTTTGCTAATGCGCCGCGTTTGCTAAATAATACCTTCCACTCCAATAAGGAAATTCATGAAAGCAATTGGCGTTGGTTTACTTTTTTCGATCCTGCTCACCGCCTCCCAAAATTCCTTCCCTGCGCAGTTCCAATTTCGCGACCAGACGCTGACCGTGCCTGATGATTTTGAGGTGGAGTTGATTGCCGGGCCGCCATTGGTGAACCGACCCATCGTGGCTGATTTTGATGAACTTGGGCGGCTTTACGTGGCCGATTCATCCGGATCAAATGACAAAGTCGATAAACAGGTCCAGGAGCGACCCCACCGGATTGTCCGCCTGTTTGATGCCGATGGCGATGGCCGGTTCGAGCAAAGCACAATTTTCGCGGACAAGATGATGTTTCCCGAAGGGATTCTTTGGTTCGACGGATCCATATATTGCGGAGCGCCGCCTTCCATTTGGAAACTCACTGACACAAACAATGACGGCATCTCCGACCAGCGC
>DASWRJ010000208.1:0-5268 GCA_036403255.1 Verrucomicrobiia bacterium | reverse complement strand
CACGACACCTTTGCCTTAGCAAACACCAGTTCGGCTGCGAGTGGAGTGGGTCGCAAAGAATCATATAGTAATTCCATTTGCCGCCGTAAACTTGGCGTCGATAATATTTCCGGTGTTGCGCGTGGCGGCGGGCTCAAAAACCAGGATTTCAGCTTCCGAATCAGCCATGGTGCGATGCTCGACGCCGCGCGGCACGACGCAAAACTCACCAGGATCCAATGTGACGGAGTGATCAGCAAATTCAATGGTCATCTGGCCTTGCCAGACGATGAATAATTCATCTTCCTTTTCGTGATGGTGCCATGGAAAGGTGCCCTGGATTTTTACAAGTTTGAGTTCCTGACCATTCAATTGGGCAGCCACTTTGGGCCGCCAATGATCGGTAATCTGCGCGAATTTTTGTTTGAGAGAGGCTTTTTGCATAAACTGATCAGGCAATTCCTTCCAGATTCATTAGGATTTGGCAGGTGGTAAAAACTCAGATAAAAATGATCTAATTCCTGATTGCAAAACCGGAAAAGGACAAGGCGCAAATTAGCCGTGTCGTTGCGCGGCTCTGAATTGATCAATTAACTCTTCGGACTCGGCAATGTGGGCATACCCATTGATCAGCAAGGCGGAGGTTGAAAACTCTGGCCATCCGGATGCCCTCGCTGGCTGTTGAGGTGCCATCTGAACATCCATTCTTGGGCAAAGGTGCTGTTCAAAATCATAAATGCCGACGCTCATGGTGCACAACGAAATCCAGAGCTTGTCAAAGATGTGATTTGGCTGCTCCACCAGGCCGATTGCTCCTCGAAGCATCTCCTTGAAATGAAAGAACTCGTGGACTCGAACTGCAAACGAACCAGCCTGGAGCACTTGCGCATAATCCAGCGAAGGTGCGCCCTCATCCAGACGGGTCCACCCCCAACCATAAATGGGTGAAACAATTAGTAACTTTCCGACATACGACTCGCACACGGGTTTCAAGCTCATAGGTGAACTCCTTAGAGGTGTATCTATAGTCGATGATGAATTCGCGCCTGCGACAGTGGACGTTTCGCCGGCTACCAATTTCGGCAGCAAGCCTAATATTAAACCCCGCTTCTCGGTTTTGGTTGTCGATTTAAATCGGCTTAGAGTCGCAATGCTTGGCAAATCACCGCAAGGTTCGTTGTCAGCTCGGCCCGCTCTTCGCAATCTTGCGCGCCAGAAAAAGCAAGTAAAGGGAGTAAATAATGAATGCGATGCCCATAACGCACAAAAGCGTCAACCGCTCGTCACGCACTCCCCATATCAAAAAAACAACTCCCATCGCAAGGCAGAATAGGCCATTGCCAGTACGGGCGCCACGACTCGATTTGAGCAACTGCGCTGTATTAGGGGAGAGCTTGATGTTTCGGTCAATAAGCTCGATTACAGCCTGCGCGTCCGCTTCGCAGCGTCCACGGCAAGCGAGGCCTTTGTTGAGCTCAACGGCGCACTCGCGGCACAGACCTTTACAGCAAGATTTGCAAGTGCCAACTGCTTCTCTTTCGTCATGATAAAAGCAATGCATATGGAGATGGGGCTAAGCGGAGAAGTTACGCGAGCGGTTTTACATCAGCAACGAATTTCCATTTGGTAAATCAATAATTAAGGAAACGGTCCCTAACACGGAATTGCACGCGGAACGATTGCATTTGGGTAATTGGAAATGACTCATCATTTTCTCTGACAGACGTTGAGAGAATTGAAGATTGAAGCCGAGCGGGAGGCATACGAATATTTTGGACAGGCCCCGCGTGCTCCGGCATTCTACTTTAAACCAAACGCATGAGAACTCTGCTCGCAGGTGTAGATAGTGGCACGCAGTCCACTAAAGTGGTGATCGTCGATGGCGCAAACGGCAAGGTCGTCGGCAGCGCCTCGCAAACTTATGATCTGATTCCCAATCTGCCGCCCGGCGCCAAAGAGCAGCATCCGCAAACGTGGCGCGAAGCCGCCGGCAAGGCCATTCGCACCGCGTTGCGCCAGGCCAAGGCGTCCCCCGCCGAGTTGCGCGCGATTGGCGTCAGCGGTCAGCAGCATGGCTTTGTGCCGCTGGATGAAACGGGCGAAGTGATTCGGCCAGCCAAATTGTGGTGCGACACGAGCACCGCCGCGGAATGCGATGAGTTGACCGAGAAACTCGGCGGTTTCAAGGCGACCATGCGCGCACTGGGCAACGCGATCCTGCCCGGGTTCACGGCCTCAAAAATTCTGTGGCTCAAAAAGCACGAACCGAAAAATTTCAAGCGGCTGGCCACGGTGCTGCTCCCGCACGATTACCTGAATTTCTGGCTGACCGGCCGGAAGGTGATGGAATATGGCGACGCCAGCGGCACGGCGCTGCTCGATGTCAAAAAACGCAAGTGGTCTGAACCCGTGCTGAACGCCATCGATCCGGACCTGGCTTCGAAGCTGCCACCGCTCATCAAGAGCGATCAACCGGTGGGGCGCATCCTGCCCGGTACCGCCCGAGAGCTGGACGTAAATGCGGATGTGCTCGTGAGCGCGGGCGGCGGCGACAATATGATGGGCGCGATTGGGACCGGCAACACGCGCGAAGGGGTGATCACCGCCAGTTTTGGGACGAGCGGGACGATTTACGCGTGCGCCGAAAAACCAGTCATCGACGCACATGGCGAAATCGCGGCGTTTTGCGACTCGACCAATCGCTGGCTGCCGCTGCTCTGCACGATGAACGTGACGGTTGCGACGGAAATGATCCGCAAAGATTTTAGCTGGACGCACGAGCAATTTGAACGCGAAGCGCGCCGCATCCCGGCCGGTTCAAATGGCTTGCTGCTGCTGCCGTATCTGGAGGGAGAACGCACCCCGAACGTGCCTGCCGGCACGGGTGTCTGGCTCGGTGTGAACCAAAAGAACTTCGAAGCAGGCCATTACGCGCGCGCCGCAATGGAAGGCGTGACGCTCGGGATGAACTACGGTTTGCGGCGTCTGACTGAACTCGGGGTGAAGCCGACGCAAATCCGCGCCACGGGCGGCGGGGCGAATTCGAAGCTGTGGCGGCAAATCATGGCTGATATTTTTAATACCGAAGTCGTGACGCTGAAGGTGGGTGAAGGGGCGGCTTACGGCGCTGCCCTCCAGGCGCTCTGGTGCTGGCGTTTGCAACAAGGCGACAAGACGGGGATAAACGAGATCACGCGCCAATTCGTGGAACTAAATGAGACTGAAACCGCCACGCCGAATCCTGACGCCGTGGCGCTCTATCGCGAGCTGCAGGAAATCCAGGATGACACCTCGCTGGCGTTGCGCAATGTATTCGAGAAACATCGCCGGTTTGTGCTTAAAGCATCGCGCCCAAGCGCGGGTTAAGCCGATCTCATTTGTCACTGGTTGTTTCATTTCTAAATCAAGGTAATGTTTGACCGTGAGCTTTGTCTCAGAATTTAACAGCCTGCCACTCGCTTCACTACTCGAAGCGGCAGCCAGGACAAGCTCAGTGGAGATGCAGAGCGCGGCCAGCAAATCGAATTTGAGCCTGGCCGATTTCGCGATGCTCATTTCTCCGGCGGCGAGTGGGAACCTGGAATCACTCTGCCAGCGATCGCAGGCGATTACGCGGCAGCGCTTTGGCAAAGTCATCCGACTCTTCGCACCGCTTTATCTGTCGAATGAGTGCATCAACAATTGCAAATACTGCGGCTTCTCCCGTGATAATCCGATTTTGCGCGTGACACTCTCGGTCGAGGAAGTGGCCCGAGAGGCAGCCGCGCTGGCGGAACTGGGTTTTCGCAATTTGCTGCTCGTGGCCGGAGAACATCCGAAATTCGTTTCCGGAAATTACATGAGTGACTGCGTGCGGCGGCTGCATGAATTCATCCCAAGCATCTCGCTGGAAGTCGGTCCGATGCAAACGGCGGAGTATCGGCCGCTGGTCGAGGCAGGGGCGGATGGGTTGGTAGTTTACCAGGAATCGTATGACCGGAAGGTGTATGCGGATATGCATACTGCCGGGCCGAAACGGGATTTCGATTGGCGTTTGGAAACGGCGGAACGTGCCTACGAGGCTGGTTTTCGCCGACTCGGCATTGGCGCGCTCTTTGGCCTGGCTGATTGGCGCAGCGAAGCGCTGGCCGTGGCCGCGCACGCGCAATATCTCCTGCGCACCTGCTGGAAGGCGCAGCTTACCGTTTCGCTGCCCCGGCTTCGTCCCTCGGCCGGTGAATTCGAGCCGCTCACACAAATGTCCGACCGCGAGCTGGCGCAACTTATCTGCGCGTTCCGCATTTTTCTGCCGGATGTTGGCCTGGTACTCTCGACACGCGAACCGGGGGATTTGCGTGATGGTTTAATTCCCCTGGGCGTGACGCTCATCAGCGCCGGGAGCCATACTGAACCGGGCGGCTACACCGGCGCCGGGCGCGACAAGCTGCATCGCACCGAGCGCGGGCGCATTGTGGAGCTCGCGGCGGGCGCGAGTGAATGGGCGAGGAACGGCAAGTCCACAAATGCCACGGGACAATTCGAAATCGCGGACGAACGATCGCCGGCGGAGATGGCGGAACTGATTCGCCAGCTCGGCTACGAACCAGTCTGGAAAGATTGGGATGCTGCGCTGACGCCGAACGGAATTTGAGAGCGTTATGGGAGAAACTTTCGTGATCGCGAATGGCCAGCAAATCGCTGCACAACTCCCCTGCTCCATTGAAGCATTTTTACTCGCTCAAAAGATGCTGCCTAAATCGGTCGTCGTGGAACTTAATGGGCAAGCCCTCGCGCCGTCCGAATTCGCTAAACGCCAATTATCTGCTGGAGACACCCTCGAGATTGTTAAAATCGTCGCTGGAGGCTGAATGGCTGTAACAAATCCAGCACTGGACTCATTTATCGCGCAACTCGGACCGGAATTCCGGCTGGCGCAGGTTCTCATTCGACACAAAGAAAGTGGCTTTGAGCTGCGCCACCTTGAGAATAGTGATGAAGCGGATTTAAAATTAATGAGCCTTTCTGAGCTGCGGAAATTGGCGCAGTTCACCAGCACGGGCGGGTTTCGTCCGCTCAAATCGGCGCCGAACCTGCAAACTGGCTGGTGCGCCAGGGCGAAAAGCGCCGAGGACCTAGAATTTGCGTTAAACCAGTTATATCCAGGCGCAATTACAGACTGGCATAGCGCTCAAACCTCACCGCCGCCAGTCACAGATTACCGAGAATACACCAACCGCCAAACCGGCATGTATCGCATTACGCAGATGCTCACGGAGGAGCAGGCTGCGGAGACGATACGCGCTGGTTGCG
>DASWRJ010000207.1:0-8447 GCA_036403255.1 Verrucomicrobiia bacterium | reverse complement strand
ACCAGCGAGAGCTTCATGGAGATGTTCAAGTTCTCGAATTCTTCATGGCCCAAATACACCGAATGGGGATCATAAGCGCCCGCCAGCGAGGAGAGATAAATCTCGCCGTCCTCATCTTTCATTTCCCTGACTGTGCGCTCGAGACCCTGGTAACGTTTGCGCAAACTCTCGGTAATTTCGGCGCCGCTCTTATCATTCAGCTTTTCCTGCAGATACTCGAAACGCGCGCGCTGACGCCAAAGCTGGTGTGCCGCGTCCAAAGTTTTCGGCCACGGCTCGCGTTTGCGATCAACGACGTACTGATCCTGCCCGCTAAACTCGAACGGTTCGGACTTCAGCAGATCTGTCACGTAAGCCGCCCGTTGCTGCACGCGATGCAAAAAGCGGTCATAGATCGTATGTGCGGGCAGGGTGTCCCCCGCCTTTGTTAATTCATCCAGGCTCGTGGCAAAAGCCTGAAACTCGTCAATGTCTGAAGCGAAAAAGTTCAGGTGCTGCGGATCAAGCCCCTCGATATAGCGCACGAGAAATTTGCGCGACATGTTGTCATCAAAGGGTTGGTGCGAGTATTGCACCTGCTCGAGAATGCGAGCGAGCACGCGGGCGATATTGCCTTCGGTGCTCGCGCCCGAATTCGCCGGAGCGGCCTGGAACAGCGTTAGCGCCGGCCAAAGGAGAGCGATTGCCAGAAACAAAAAGCCGAATTTCGCGTGTTTTAGCACAATTAATGTAGCATGAGCCAAAGTCTGAACCAATTCAATGGGGGTTTAATTGCTACCTGAGAGACGAATCCATTTTGAATCGTTCCGCCGCTCCACGCGCGCTAACTTCAATGCGTCTCTCTTTTTCCAGCTTGATAGCGCGGGGTAAAACAAGGAAAGTCATTGTTGAATATCAACCCCGAATTAAAATGGCCTCGCCGAAAATGCTTCCGCAACCAAACTGGCCGAAATATCTCCTGTCCATATTCCCGCTCTTGGCCATGTGCCTCGCCCTGGCGTTGAACGGTTGCTCGCCCAATGACAGAGCCGCGCGCCATCCAACCAAAAATCAATATCACGGCACGGAAGTCGTGGACGATTATCAATGGCTCGAAAAAGGCGCTGACGCCAAAGTGCAGGAATGGAGCGGCAAACAGAACAAACGCACTCGCGGATATCTCGATCGGTTGCCGGTACGCGGATTCGTCCAGCAACGACTTGAGCAGCTTTTTGCCGAAACTTCACCCAACTACTCCGGGTTAATTGGCAGAGGCAATCAGCTTTTCGCAATGAAATTTCAGCCGCCCGCGCAGCAACCGCTTCTGATGACTTTCGATTCCGTGACCAACTTGAAGTCCGCGAAAGTAATTCTCGATCCAAATACACTCAGCAGCGATGGCTCGACCAGCATTGATTGGTTTGTCCCTTCGCGCGACGGCAAGCTGATGGCTGTTTCGCTTTCGGAAAAGGGCAGCGAAGCCGGGACGCTTTACGTCTATGAAAGTGCCACCGGGAAAAAGCTGGAAGACGCGATTCCGAGGGTCCAATTTCCAACCGCTGGTGGAAGCGCCGCCTGGAACGCTGACGGCACGGGGATATTTTATACACGTTATCCGGCCAAAGCCGAGCGCCCGCCCGAAGATCAATTCTTCTATCAACAAGTATATTTCCACAAGCTCGGCACGCCGGCCGAACAGGACACTTATGAAATGGGCAAGGACCTCCCGCGCATTGCCGAAATCGCCCTTGAAACCAGCCAGGATGGACGCCATCTGCTCGCCATTGTTTCAAATGGTGACGGCGGCGAGTACGCACATTATTTGCGCGACACTGCGGGCAAATGGAGCCAGGTGACGCGCTTTGAAGATCAGGTGAAACAGGCTGAGTTTGGCCGCGACCCGCTCTACATCGAATGGGGCAAAGATGATGCGCTTTATGTGCTTTCAACCAAAGACGCGCCGAACGGAAAGATACTGCGATTACCGCTTGCAAATCCTGACCTTGCAAAGGCAGCGGTCGTTGTCCCCCAGGGCACGAATGTAATTCAGGATTTTAAACCGTCCGCGAGCGGCTTGTTTGTCTCACTGATTCACGGTGGCCCCTCCGAGCTTGAGTTCATTGATTACCTGAATAAATCCACGAATACTTTCGGACGGCAGGGGCGCGGCGGTTTTGGCTTCGGCCCGCCAGCAGACGGGGCCTTTTTCGGAGGGGGTCCAAACTTCCGAGCGCCGACGGCCATTCAGGAAATGGTAGTCACGCGCGGCGATGATTTGCTCTTGCGCACCGAAACTTACACCGAGCCCTTTACGTGGTGGCACTATAATCCGAGCCGCGATAAAGAGCGCATGGAACGCACCGCCCTGATCGGCACTTCGCCGGCTTCGTTTGAGGACGTCGAGACCGTGCGCGCCAATGCCATTTCAAAAGATGGAACAAAAGTTCCGCTCACAATCATCCGCCGCAAAGGCATTCATTTGAACGGCGACAACCCCACCATTCTTACCGGCTATGGCGGTTACGGAATTAACCTCACGCCGCATTTTGATTTCACGCGCCGCGTTTGGCTCGATCAAGGCGGTGTGATTGCGGTGGCGAATTTGCGCGGTGGCAATGAGTTCGGCGAAGAGTGGCATAAGGCTGGCAATCTCACGAAAAAGCAAAATGTCTTTGATGATTTCGCCGCCTGCGCGGAATTCCTCGTGCAATCAAACTACACCAAGCCATCGAAGCTCGCGATAGAGGGCGGCAGCAACGGCGGCCTTTTGATGGGCGCAGCCCTGACGCAGCATCCGGACCTGATGCAGGCGGTGGTTTCGCATGTTGGCATTTATGACATGCTGCGAGTCGAACTCGATCCCAACGGCGCATTCAATGTTACCGAATTTGGCAGCGTGAAAGACCCGGACCAATTCAAAGCGCTCTACGGGTACTCGCCTTATCATCATGTCGCGAATGAAAAGCAATATCCGGCCGTGTTGTTGCTCACTGGCGAAAATGACGGTCGCGTCAATCCCGCCCACTCGCGCAAAATGACTGCGCGCCTTCTGGCCACCGATACCAGGCGCCCGGTGTTGCTGCGCACCAGTTCGAGCAGCGGGCACGGCATGGGCACGGCGCTGCAGGAGCGCATTCAAGAACTGGCCGATGTCTATGCCTTTCTTTTTGACCAACTCTCGTCCGATTACACGTTAGTAGATCGCGGGCCGTGGAGTGGCGCAGTGACTCCAAGCTCAGCCCGGGTCAAAGCCAAGGTGGCTCACGAGGGACTAAAAACCCGGCTGGCGCTCAGCAAAACGGCCTTGCTCACTTCGCCGCAATATTTCGGTCCGTCCATCGCCGAATCAAACCGCTACAACGTAGTTGATTTCCAGTTGGCCAATTTGCAGCCCGACACCCAGTATTATTATGGCCTCGAAATCGACGGCGTTCTCGACCGCAAAATGCGCGGGCAGCTTAAGACCTTTCCGGCCGATGGCCCGGCCTCGTTTACGATTGCTTTTGCCTCCTGCGCCAGAACAGCTTCGACCAGCGAAGTGTTCGATCGGATTCGCGAGCATCACCCTATTTTCTATATGAACATGGGCGATTTTCATTACTTGAATATCAGTACCAATAGCCGCCCGCGCTACCGCGCGGCATACGACCTGGTGCTCTCTTCACCCCAGCAAGCGGAACTCTACCGCAACATCCCTTTCGTCTATATGTGGGATGATCACGATTTCGGCGGCAACGATTCTAATAAAAAAGCCAAGTCACACGAGGCCGCGCGTTATACTTACCAGGAATATGTGCCCCATTATCCTCTGGCCTTCGGAGGCGGCGATATCCCCATCAGCCAATCATTCAATGTAGGCCGCGTGAAATTTATTATCCCGGATTTGCGCTCGGAGCGCGATGAAGCAAAGAAAAAAGATGGTCCTGAAAAGTCCATGCTCGGGGCGAAGCAAAAGGAATGGTTTAAAAAGGAACTCCTCAACGCCAATGGCAAATTTCCATTGATTTGCTTCGTGAGTTCCGTCCCCTGGATTGGTGATGCCGGCAAGAGCCCTTATCGCGGAGTGAAAACAAATCAATTCGGTTACATTCACCACACCGATACCAATCTGCTCGCGACTACCCGCACGAACCGCAATCGCGCCCCAAGCGACGAGGACCACTGGAGCGTGTACGCGACGGAGCGTCGCGAGATTGCCGACTTTATTAAATCCAACCACATTTCCGGCGTCTGCATCCTCCACGGCGACTCGCACATGCTCGCCGCCGATGATGGCACTTACTCGGACTATGCCACAGGCAAAGGCGCGCCTATCCCCGTCATGTGCGCCGCTCCGCTCGATCAGGATCCTTCATTGAAGGGAGGGCCTTACAGTCAGGGCGTGTTCCGGACTCATGGCAACGAAGGTTGCTTTGGCTTGCTCAACGTCACCGATCAGGGCGACCGCATCGACGTGGCCTACAGTGGGCGCACGTTCAAGGACGAGGAAAAGATCTCGCTAAAGTTCTCGGTGCCCGTGATCAAAAACATGGCGCAGAAAAACTGAGGAACACTTATGAAAATACCATTTGGAAAAATTCTGTTGAGCATCGGTTGTTTCGTCCTTGCACTCGCCATTTTCGCGAGCCGGGCGGACGAGACCAAGCCGCCCTCCCCCGTGGTGGGGACGTGGAGATGGACCTTTACAATGCCTGACGGCACCATCGCCTCGCCACGATTAAAGCTGAAGGAAGATGAAGGTAAATTGATTGGCACTTCCACCTTTCGCACCGGCAGCGAAGTGAATGTGACAAACCTCACCTTCGAGGGCAGCGATTTAAAATTCGACGTCGTGCGCGAGCGCGACGGGCAACCAATCATCGCGCGGTACAGTGGCGTGCTTTCCAGCAATAAAATCACTGGAAAGATCGTCTCGAATTGGAGCGGTGAAGAGCAAACCTATCCCTGGGAAGCAATCCGCCTGGCAGGAATTGACGGCACCTGGGAGTGGAGTTTTGGCGGTGGACGCGGCGGCGCCGGCGGCGGAGGCGGGGGTGGCCGAAGTGGTGGTTTCCGCTCACGCGTAAAGCTCAAGCAGGAGGGGGACAAATTGACTGGAAAGTATTCCGGGTTCCGCAGTGAAATTGATATTAAGCACGGACACTTCAAAAATGGCGAACTTTCCTTCTCCGTCGAGCGCGAGCAGGAAAACGGCGACCTGCAGGTGACAAAATACTACGGCAAGCTGAACGGCGACCAAATCAAAGGCAAATTCGAAGGTGAGATTTTTGGTCAAATGCGCACCAACGATTGGAATGCCGTGCGCGCTGAATAAACGCCACCTTTTGAGGCCGCGCTTGCTCCAGATTTCCATTTAGTGATTGCCCCGGCCACAACCGTGTGCAGTTTTTGCCGCGCAAACCCACTTTCCGCGATGTGCGAATACTCTTTTCTATTATCTCGCTTTGAGATACAAGGTTGTCTTGCACCGAACGTACATCTCGGATGTGGAACGTGGCGCGCGAAATTTGTCGCTCCAGAGCATCGATAAGCTGGCCTCCGCTCTGCAAATCTCAATTTCCTCTCTATTCACAAAAGCGTCATCAACTTCCTCGACTCGGCGCGTGGATTTTCAGCGCTTTCGACAAATTATGAATCGCTGGAGCATGCGCTGGACTCTCATGCAACCACTCCGCGTGGACGCATCATGAAACTATCTCCGTCCGCGCCGAGCTGGCGCGAGCGCCCCCTCCAATGACCTTGGATTGGAGTAAATTAATCTTGGATGAAGCGCCTGATGCGCTCGTGTTGGTCGGCGAGGATAATACGGTGGAATATTGGAATGGTGGCGCCGCAAAAACTTACGGCTTCACATCTGGAGAAGCGCTTGGTCGCAGTTTGCTTGAGTTGATTGTTCCGGGCGAGTCGGTCGAGGAAACTCGCGGAATCTTTGATTCGGCGCGGAAGGCCGGACCGATTACTTTCGAATGCATGCGCCGGCGCAAGGATGGTTCGCTTCTGTTCGTCACTACCTCGGCAAAGCTTATTCAGGATGGGCCCTCCAGCCGGCAGGCGCTTTTGCTCGTCCAAAAGGACGTCACGCAGCTCAAAGTGCTGCGCGATGCCAAAATGCTCGAAGCAAATTACCGGGACGTGCTGAATTTCACTCCCGACGCGATTGTCATCCTCAATGTGACCGGACGAATCGTCCTCGTGAATGCCCCAGCGGAAAAACTTTTTGGCTTCTCCCGAGAGGAATTGATCGGCCAGACCATTGAAATCCTTTTGCCCGAGCGCTACCGCGGCGGGCACGTCACTCACCGCACCCAATATTTTTCCCAACCGCACACGCGGCCCATGGGCCATGGCCTCGAGTTGTTTGGATTGCGCGCGGATGGGCGTGAATTTCCGGTCGAAATCAGCCTCAGCCCGCTCCAGACCAATGAAGGCACGCTCGTCATGAGCGCCATTCGCGACATCACCGAGCGCAAGCGTTTTCAGGAATCACTTGCCGAGCGCACACTGGAACTGGAAGCGCTCAACCAGGAATTGGAGGCATTCTCGGCCACCATGTCACACGATCTTCGCGCGCCGCTGCGCTACGTCACAGGATACGCAGGCTTGCTGAAGGAAAATGCCTGGTCAAACCTGGATGACAAAGGGCGGCATTATTTGGAAGTTATTTGCGGCTCAGTGGATCAAATGTCGCAATTGATGGAAGACCTGCTTGAGTTTTCCAGGAGCGGCCGGACGGAGATGATTAAGACCCAAGTTGCGCTCGAGCCGTTGGTGCGGGAGATCATCGAAGAATTGGCTGAGGCCTCGAAGGGGCGCGTAGTGCAATGGCAAATTGGCTCCTTGCCCGAGATCTCGGGAGACAGGGTAATGCTCAAGCAGATTTTCTCCGACTTGCTGGCCAACGCGTTGAAATACACTCGGCCGCGGCGGGTTGCAGAAATTCAAATCGGCTGCCAGGCGGCCCAGAAGGAATTGGTCTTCCATATTCGCGACAACGGAGTTGGATTCGATCCTGCTTTCGTCCATAAGTTATTTGGAGTTTTTCAGCGTTTGCACACTACCCTGGAATTCGAGGGGACCGGTCTTGGCCTGGCGAATGTGCGCCGGTTTGTGCACCGGCATGGTGGCCGCACCTGGGCCGAAGGCGCGGTTGATAAAGGGGCAACGCTCTTTTTTTCGTTTCCAATGAAACCACGCCATGCCCATAGCTCCATCGCAAATCAGAAGGGGGACCTATGAAATCGCCGCTAACAATTCTGCATATCGAAGATGTTCCCTACGATTCTGAACTCGTCTTCGAAAGGTTGGGCCGCGAAGGTATTATCGCTGATATCCATCGCATCCAAACCCGGGAGCAATTGATTGCGGCTCTTGAACGCGGAGGTTTTGATATCATTCTGGCCGATTTTAAATTGCCCACCTTCGATGGCTTGGCCGCCCTGACCATTGTTCGAGAACGAAATCCCGATATCCCATTCATTTTTCTCTCCGGCACCATGGGTGAAGTGACTGCCATTGAAAGTCTCAAAGCAGGCGCCACCGATTATGTCTTAAAGAATCGACTCGACCGGCTCACACCTGCCATTGCTCGCGCTCTTCGCGAGGCGAAGGAGCGCCGCCAACGGCGAGTGTACGAAGAGACCGTCCGAGAGCAGGCGGCTTGGCTCGAATTAACCACCGATGCCATCGTTGTGCGTGATTTGGACGAGCGCATTCGATTTTGCAACAAAGGCGCTCAGCAGCTCTATGGTTTCGCCGCCACAAACACGCCGTCTCCTGCCACGGCTTACCAGGACATCATCCAGGAGCAAACGGCCTTTGCTCACGCCAGGAAAACCCTTCTGGAAAAAGGCGAATGGAAAGGTGAATTCAATATTCGCTCTCAGGCCGGCCAATCAGCCATTGTCAGTTCGCATTGGACTTTGCTGCGCGATGCCGCTCAGCAGCCCAACTCCATCCTGACCATTGATTCTGATATCACCGAAAAAAGGCGCATGGAATCATTGTTCATTCGCGGCCAGCGCATGGAAAGCATTGGGCGCCTCGCCAGCGGTATTGCTCATGATCTTAATAACATTCTCGCGCCCATCCTCATCTCCGTCCCGATGCTGCGCTGGGGACTTTCACCCGAGGAAACCGAAAAAATGCTGGGCACCATAGAGGGCAGCGCCCGGCGCGGCGCGGATTTGGTCAAGCAATTGCTCACCTTGTCCCAGGGCATTGAAGGGGAAAAGATGCTTCTCAAGCCCCGGCTTTTGCTTCAGGACATGGAAAAAATGATCCGCCAAACCTTCCCCAAAAATATCACTGTCTCCTCTGTTGTGGCAAAAGACCTATGGAACGTTCGTGGCGACTCCAGTCAGCTCAATCAGGTTCTCTTGAACCTCTGCGTTAATGCTCGCGACGCCATGGCTTCTGGCGGCACGCTGACTCTCTCGGCCCAAAACGCTCAACTTGATGAATCGTACGCC
>DASWRJ010000206.1:0-4010 GCA_036403255.1 Verrucomicrobiia bacterium | reverse complement strand
GTCGTCCGGCTGTAACTCAATGCCAAACTCACCTTGTCAAAAGTCCAAAACCACGCTGGCGCGGACGCCCCGCCCAGCACCGCCATCAAAATCCATTGCCACAGCGAAAACCAGCTTATCAACGGCTGCTTGTCTGTATTGATTAAGATCAGCAAACCCATCAATGGAGCTAACGCGCTCGCGCCCGCTCCCAAAATAAATTGCGCAAACCGTTGCTCGCGCAAAATCAGCCCGCGATAACGCTGAATCACCCAGCCAATCAGGAACAACGGCAAAATGCTGGTCCCCAGCGGATTCGCCGACTGCGAGTCATAGAAAAGCCCGCCCGCAATCGCCAGCCCCGTCACCGTCGGCCAGCCGCTGCTTAAACCGGCGTACACCATCAGGCTCGGTAGCAGATCCACCTGTGCGCCGAGAAAGCTCCGCAAGCCATTGAAAGTCGTTTCGAAATACACCGCCAGGTACGCCGCCAGGATGATCGCAAATGTTTGCAATGGGTTCATGGCAGCTTCACCCACACTTCCTCCAGCGAATTCATTTTCACCTGCACCTTCACTCGTGCTTCGAAATACGTCCCGTAACCCACGCTTCGAAAATCCACAATCTGTCCCACCGGTATCCCCTTCGGGAATACGCCGCCGATTCCGCTCGTCATGACGCGTTGCCCAGCGCTCAATTTGCTGCTTCGGGAAATATACCCCATTTCCACCAAAGTATTATCCAGAGGATTCGAGGAAGTCGGTGCGATTACCCCTTGCTCTCCTGACTCATCGATCATTACGGCCACTCGGCAATCCGGGTCCCCGAGCAAAACTACTTGCGACTGCGTGTATCCCACTTCCGCTACACGCCCCACCAAACCATCCACGCTCATCACTGGCGAATTTGTCTGAATCCCCTCGCGCGAACCCACATCGATTTTCATCGTTTTCCACCAATTTGCCGGGTCTCGCCCCACCACTCGCGCCAACTTCAACTTCCACGGCGCCCAGCGCGGCAAACTCAAAAACTGCCGTAATCGATTATTTTCCCGCTGCACTTCCTCAATTTCAGTCCCGCGCAGCTTCAAGGCCTGGTTTTCATGCTCCAAATCCTCGATTTTCTTCATCAACTCAGACCGGGGGGTTAAACTCGTGCCGCCTTTTTCCACTATATGCTGCGCCGATCCAGAGAAACCAAAAAGAGGAAGAAATAACCCGCTGATCGACCATTTTGTCCGCCCGGCCACCCGGCCCGGCAATTTCAAAATGACCAGCGACAAAATCACCACTATTCCCAAGGCTATTAAATACGGCCTTTTTAGCATCTATTCACCAGCATGTTTAGCGCGCGGAATGCCATTATCCCGCCCGCACTCACCGGCGAAACGCTACAGCTTGGAATTGGAAGTGACCCGCTTTAGAAATTGAAGCTCCTGCAACACTCGGCCAGTCCCCTCAGCCACTGCGCTGAGCGGATCATCCGCCACATGCACGGGCAGACCTGTCTCCTCCGCCACCAATCGGTCTATGCCCCGCAACAAAGCGCCCCCGCCGGCCATCACTATGCCCCGATCCACGAGATCAGCGGCCAATTCCGGCGGACAACGCTCCAGAGTGATACGTATGGACTCCAAAATACTTGAAAGCGGCTCTTGCAAAGCCTCGCGAATCTCTTCCGAGCGAATATTCAGGGTTTTCGGCAACCCCGCGCTCAAATCGCGCCCTTTGACTTCCAAAGTCAATTCCTGCTCCAGCGGAAATGCCGATCCGATCCGGATCTTTATCTCCTCCGCTGTGCGTTCGCCAATCATCAAGTTGTAGGCTCTCTTCATGTGCGCCACGATAGTCTCATCGAATTCATCTCCCCCAACCCTCAGGCTGCGGCTGAAGACGATTCCGGCGAGGGAGATTATCGCGATTTCACAAGTACCCCCGCCGATATCCACGATCATATTGCCCGCCGGTTCATGAACCGGCAAGCCAACCCCGATGGCCGAAGCCATCGGCTGTTCGATCAAATACACCTCGCGCGCTCCCGCATGGGTCGCCGAGTCTTTCACTGCCCGTTTCTCCACTTCCGTAATGCCCGAAGGCACAGCCACCACGACCCGGGGCGCGATCAACTTGCGGTGATGCACTTTCTGAATGAAATGGCGTAACATCGCTTCCGTTATCTCGAAATCCGCGATGACCCCATCCTTCATTGGCCGAATGGCCACAATATTACCCGGTGTGCGGCCCAACATCCGCTTGGCCTCTTCTCCGACCGCCAATACGTTTGTTGTGCCCGCTTGAATGGCTACCACGGAAGGCTCCCGCAGCACGATGCCTTGGTCCCTGACATACACCAGGGAATTGGCCGTGCCTAGATCGATTCCAATATCGTTGGAAAACAGGCTCTTAAGTTGCGCGAACATGAATGGTGCCCAACACGTCGCCAAAATAGGTGCCCGCTTCACCCAAGGTCAAGATTATAACAGATACTTCTGCATCCATGGCGCACCCCGTTCGAAATCGCAGTGCGCCCTCCGAGAAAAATTTTCCGCAATCCCCAACCAAATGTCAGGCCCCCTTCCCTGTAAATACGTCCGGAAAAGTTGCCATTCTTCTTCTGCTTTGAATTTGCGTGCACCCCCTCCAAATTTCGTGGTTCAATCCGTCAGCTCGTATTGAGCAACACACTTAACTATGGCCCCGCAATTATGCCTCATTGCCTGATCATTGCCGGACCTAACGGAGCGGGCAAAACTACTTTCGCGCGTACTTTCATGCCCCAGGAACATCTGCGCAATTTTGTTAACGCCGACCTTATTGCTGCCGGCCTCTCTCCCCTTGATCCCGCCGCCGCCCGGATTGCTGCGGGACGCATTTTTCTTTCGGAGCTGGCTCGCCTCTCGGCCACCAGGAAAGATTTCGCCTTCGAAAGCACCCTCAGTGGTCTGCATATCTCCCTCGGCTCAAGAGCTGGAGACAATCGGGCTACTATATTGAGATAATTTACCTAAAGGTTGCCGACATCAGAGTATGCTTGTCACGCATTGCCGATCGAGTTCGGGCCGGCGGGCATGACATCGCGGAAACCGATGTGCGCCGACGCTTCATCAGAAGCTGGCAAAATTTTCAAAAGGACTATAAATTCCTGGCAGATGATGTTCGGGTCTTTGACGTAAGCGGCTCCAACCCGATTGAGATGGCCACTGAAGAATGAAATCAACTGCTACTCAACAGCGCAAACGCAAGATCGACCCGCGTTCTGCTAAAATTTTAAAGGCTTTGCGCGAAGCTCGCAAAGCTGCCGTTAAATCCGCTCGCATGCACGGACTTCCTATTTCCTACCTCAAAAACGGCAAACTCATCCGCGAACGCGTTTGAGAAAAAATCGGTAACGGCTAGAGTACTACTACCGTCTCTCCGCGCGTTTCAATTTGATAATTTTTGGGCCCGCATCCCCACAGCACCTGCCTTTCCCCTTTTGTCATTTTTGCGTTTTTTCGCGGCCAATTCGTCCTGCGCTATTCCTTTCGCACGTATTCGTGGGTTTCGTTGTGGCTATTCACTCAGGCATTCCCGTTCTTAAATAAAACAGCGAAGTCCAAACTCGGCCCGTTTCCCCTTTTTTGATTAAGTCTGCTGGTGAGTGGCCATCGAATTCATCCATCTCGGTCGACAGCCATCGTCCAATTTCCGCCTGTCCCATAATTTCAAGCAATTCGTTATAGAAGCTCTGAATCTCGCGCGCCTTTGCTCCGTAAACGGCGCTCATTGGTTCTCCCGCCTCCCAATTCACTACTCCCCTTTCGGATGCATTCATTATCGTTGCCATCTGCGCGCGCGTCCAACCAAGGTCTTTGCGCAATTTGCTCAGGCTCGGCGCAGTGGACTTCATTGGCTCCTTCTCAACTTTCATGATGGCCTTGGTGACTTTCTGCAGTTGAGCCTTCAGGCGCTCGCGCTGATTTTCCAATCGCTTCAATCGCGGCATGCTTCCTTTCGGGGGATTGGCTGCTTCCACTTTCATAAGTTTAGTAT
>DASWRJ010000205.1:0-5385 GCA_036403255.1 Verrucomicrobiia bacterium | reverse complement strand
CGACAATTAACCAATAAAAAACGAATCTGCAATTTTGAGGTGAAAAGCAACGCGGCGATGCTGTTGGAGGGTCATTTTTTCGTGGAAACCTGTTTTAGCTGTTCGAGTAACTCATCAATCTCCGTTTTTTTGTTTTTGATTTTGAAATGTCGCGTCAAGTCAACAATGTCGTTGAATGCGAGATTGACCTCCAAGCTTTTATCCAGCTCTTCGCCCTTCTTCAGGTAGTAAACGGAGTTCAGCCCTCCCCAGAGGAGAATCTTCTGGTCGGCGGTAACGGCGATAACTGCGAAATCTTTGGGAATGATGTAGCCGGCCTTCGCGTATTTGCGGTTGGTCTCTTTAGTCTTCAGCGGGTCAAAGACCACCTCGGTGATGATGGCTTTGAATTTGTTCAGCTCGTCCTGGACCTCGCAGGGCGCAAGCTGCTTCATCTTCATGACGTCCAGGCAAGAACCAACATACGACCGTTGGAGCAGGTATGTAAAATTACTCATAGTGTGTTTAGACGGTATTTAATTCCAAAAGCTAAAATGAGGACTCATTTGAAGTTGCATATCCAAATACAATTCGGCTGCAGCCGCACCTGCCAAGAAATTTCGGGGCATATTACTGTCGTCACACGGTAGGAGTATTTCTCTTTCCATTTTACTCGGATCTGTATCGGAATAAACTACTTTGAAAACTTTATTCGAAATCGGCTCTTTTCGCACAAAGCCCGGGCTCGGCCACTTATCTCTTTGCCACTCACTAAGGCGGCCAAGTAACTTCCATTTTCCTTGTCTGATATAAAGGTCACTACAGCGGAGCACAGCGATTGCCTTCTCAGCGGTCAAGCCACAGCAGTCTTCCAAAATAGGAATAGTGATGCGTCGGGGGCCAAAAAAATATCCCAAAAAAATCGGCGAGCCTGGACGGCTGCGAGCAATAAGCCCGATGACGTAACCACCATTCGGCAACGACAGGTAAAGCCAGTCACCTTCGCTATATAATCCGCATTTCATCGATCTAAGTATCTATAAGGCGAATTCGTTTATGTTTGCTTGTAAAGGCAAAGGGGTTGTAAACGGGTCGGTTCTTAATTTTTAGATTTTTCATTTAGAGCGCCGCTTCTTGGGCTTCTCCCTGTCTTCCCAATACAGCAGATGTGCCAAGTGCGCCTTCGTTCACATGCTTAGTCGCTCGCCCAAATTAATTGTCGTTTGTTTCAGCAACACACGCGCCAGGCGCACCTTCTCCAGCGCTCCCCTTCCAAATCATTTCCATCTTTATCCTTTCCCTGCTGCAACAGCCAAGCGCCAGATAACCTCAGCTGCCCATTCGAAGCCGTGCGGCTATCCACTCCAGTAACATAATTGTCCTCGCCCGCAGTTGCCTGGCAAGTTGAATTTTGAGCAGATGCCCTTCGCCCGCCCTGACAACTCAACCCCCTTTGAGAGAATGCACACTTAAGCACCAGCAGGAAGCAATGCCCAAACTCAAAGGCCAATGAGCCCAGAATCAGTTCAATTCGGTGAACAAGCCTGCACGATTTGAGACTTAACGTCTTTTTCCCATTAGTGTCTATTGGTGTTTATTCGTGGTTAACCGCATCGTTCCGGCTTTGCATTCAGCCTTTCGATACGTAACAAACCCCCATCCAACAAACGCGAAGAACGCCTGCCGCGCACCACGGAAATCGAAAACAACTCGCTTGCAAGCAATGCGGTCAACATGCCGCGCGAGTTGTAAATGGCCCGGGCCCTGGATATCACGCGCGGAATTTTCAAATTGCATTTTGGCCCCGCATTCCAATTACTCGCAGCCATGCGACCCGTCCGAGCATTGCTCCTTTACCTAATCACTGTCTTTGTGATCGGCGCATTGCTGGCCCCATGGCTTTACTGGGGCGCACAATCCGCGGCGGCTCATCTGCCTGCGCTCAGTAAGATCGCGGCCAATCCGTTTCATCGCTTTGTGCATCGGGCCATGCTCGGGCTGGCGCTGATTTGCCTTTGGCCATTGCTCCGGAGTCTCGGCAAAAACTCGTGGAAAGATCTAGGGCTCGGGTCCGATCGAGCCGCGGGCCCGCGTATATGGGGCGGCTTTGCCATCGGTTTTGGTTCGCTCGCACTTGTCGCCATTCTGGCGCTGGCCACTTCCGCTCGAAAATTAAATCTGGACCTTGGCCCCGCCGAATTTTGGAAAGGCTTGGCGACCGCGAGTATCTCGGCCGTCATCGTTGCCCTGCTCGAAGAAATTCTTTTTCGCGGCGCATTGCTCGGCGCCTTTCGCAAAGCTTGGGACTGGCGCGTTGCCTTGCTTGCCAGCAGCGCTATCTACGCCATCGTTCATTTCTTCCAGAGACCGCCCTCGCCTGCTCATATCGAATGGTATTCGGGTCTGGCTGTCCTCGGCGGAATGCTGCACGGCTTTGTCGAATGGAACACTCTTGTTCCAGGCTTTCTCACATTGACCGTTGCTGGCTTCATTCTTGGGCTCGCCTTTTTAAATTCTGGCCGCCTTTATTTTTCCATTGGCATTCATGCGGGTTGGATTTTTTGGCTGAAGTTCTATGCCCTGCTCACTGTGCCGCAGAATAACTCCGCGCCCTGGCTTTGGGGAACGGCCAGGCTTTTCGATGGCTGGCTGGCGCTGATAATTCTGCTACCAATTTGCGCTCTTTTCTGGCGAAATGCTTCGCGTTCACGTGAAAGTTGACTGCCTCAGCGCATTGAAATGCTGGCTTGATGCCGGGTTGAGCTTTTTCTATCCTGAGGTTTGTCAGTTCTGTCGCGATGAGCCGGCGAAAGTGGCGGATGGATTTGTCGGCGCAATTTGCAGGAACAATGTTAAATATATTCAACCGCCGTTTTGCGAACGCTGTGGGTTGCCTTTCGAAGGCGCACTTACCACCGCGTTTGAGTGCAGCAACTGCCGCGAAACGGAGCTTCACTTCTCCAGCGCGCGCTCGGCTGTCGTGGCCAGCGGTATGGTTCTCGATCTTCTGCATCGCTACAAATACAACCAGGCCCTCTGGTTTGAGCCGTTCTTCGCTGAACTGCTCGTCAAGGCCGCTCAGCCCGCTTTGGCCAAGGGAGAGTGGGACATGATCATTCCCGTGCCGTTGCACTCCATTAAACAGCGCGAACGCGAATTTAACCAGGCCGAGCGGCTCGCTAAACCCCTGGCGGCAGCTTGCGGCATTCCCCTGCAAACCCGAGTAGTCAAGCGCGTGCTGCCAACGCGCACGCAAACACGCCTGAATCGCCAGGAGCGCGCGGCCAATGTCCGAAAAGCCTTTGCTTTGCGAGATACCCCCAATCTGGCCGGAAAGCGGATTGTGCTGGTGGATGATGTTTTGACCACGGGTGCCACGACCAGTGCGTGCGCGCGCGCCTTGTTAAAAGGCGGTGCGGAACGCGTTTGTGTTTGGACACTGGCGAGGGCTGTAACTTTTGCTCCCGGTCTGTTACAATAATCAAAGATGACTGGCTATGGCTACCACCTCCTTTAGTAAGAAAAACCTCGGATTCGAAACGGTTGAACCCGCTGTAACGCCGCCCCCGCCGAATACATCCGAAACGGCATTTGTGAAGAAGCCGAAGCCAGGCGGCTCAAAGTCGCGCAAGCGGGAGATTCCCGAAGGGCTCTGGACCAAGTGTCCGAATGCGAAATGCTCGACCATGGTCTTCGACAAGGAGCTCGATGAAAATCTGAAGGTTTGTCCACGTTGCCAATATCATTTTCCGATCAGCGCCCGCGAGCGCATCCACTCGCTGGTCGAGACTTGCTCGTTCGAGGAGATGGATGCGCAAATGACGAGCGTGGATATTCTCGCGTTTACCGGAGTGGCATCTTATCGGGAAAAGCTCGATGCCTATCAGCGCACCACCAATTTAAAAGATGCGGTCATTACCGGCGTCGGAAAATTGGGTGATTTGCGCGTGGCCCTCGGAGTAATGGATTTTTCCTTCCTCGGCGGCTCGATGGGTTCGGTCGTGGGCGAGAAATTGACGCGGTTAATCGAAGCGGGCACTGAAAAGGAATTGCCCGTGATCATCATTTCCACCAGCGGCGGCGCGCGCATGTACGAGGGCATGTTCAGCCTCATGCAAATGGCCAAAACTTGCGCCGCCCTCGCCTATCATGCCAAAAAGAAGTTGCCTTACATCAGCGTGCTCACTCATCCCACCACGGCCGGCGTCATGGCCAGCTACGCCAGCGTGGGTGATTTAATTATTGCCGAGCCAGGCGCGATGATTGGTTTTGCCGGACCCCGAGTAATTAAAGATACAACCCAGGCGGAATTGCCGCCGGGCTTTCAAACCGCCGAATTTTTGATGGAGCACGGTTTGATTGATGAAATCGTCTCGCGCAAAGAGATGAAGCAGCGGTTGATTTCTTATTTGGATTATTTGACTGGAGCTAAGCCGCCTTCGGTTAATGGCAAGGCTTAAATACATCCTGTCGCCAATTTCAATCTCTACAAATAAAAAAGCCCGAGGTTTGCGCCTCGGGCTTTTTTGCGAAATGAGATATTACAGCGAGTGGCCGTCTGTCGACAGGCTGCAGGACGTTTTCGTCCCGACATCATTCAAAGTGTAAGTGCCGCCACCTGGGCATGCCGGCTTGTCTTTGATGTACAGCGTCGCGCCAAACAGATCCGTGTCCACCGGGGTGTCCGTGGCGCTCTTCTTCTGTTCCAGCGCCCAGGAATGTTTAGCGCCATCCAACTGTTTCAAGTTGGCGATGCACGAGTTCTTCTGGCTGGTCGCTCGGGCTTTGACAAAGTTAGGGATCGCAATAGCTGCCAAAAGTCCGATGATGGCAACCACGATCATTATTTCAACCAGTGTAAAACCGGCTTTCGAGGGTTGTTTAAGTTTCATACGATTATTTATTTTATTATTACTTCTTTGGTTGACCGTTTTTGGGCCTTCCAATGTCCTGTCTTTAAGCACTCATCGTGCCGCGAATTTGTTTTCTGGGTTGCTCAAAAAATGCCCGAAATGCCGTCGATCATTGGCTTTCCGCTCGTTTAAAGCGCGGACACGCTGCCTCAAATTGGGACATGTCCAGCCTGAAATGGCCTGGGCTCGGAATTTGGGTGTAACCTGAATGTTTTTTCCCTCGTCTGAGTCAAATGTTACTAGTGTCACCGATGACATTTACAACAACAATTAACAATTAATATGAAGAAACTACTCACATTGGCCCTGGGCCTCATTTGCGCGACCTCTTTGACTCTCAGCGCCGCTGAGAAGAAGGAACTTACCGACGAACAGAAGAAATCCCGCAAGGAACTGATCGAAAAATATGATGCGAACAAGGATGGAAAATTGGACAAGGAAGAGCGCGCCAAGATGAGCCAGGAAGACAAAGAGAAATGGGCTTCTCTCTATG
>DASWRJ010000204.1:0-2083 GCA_036403255.1 Verrucomicrobiia bacterium | reverse complement strand
ATATTCGTAAGTTGTTTTGGGTCCATGGCGAATTGGGCGAAGGTCATCGACTCTTCATCGCGAAACTTTCCGCCATACCAACTGAAAGGCGAAATCGCTTCCACGCCCGGAATGCGTTCTATGACTGCTTTTTGGCGAGCGGGCAGCGGATTGGCGATGGAAACCTTGTTGCGGACAACAATGCGGAGCGCCGCGCCCACATCTTCCGGCGGTGACGTTAATTCCCGCAACAGGACCAGTAGCGTGACGAACAGGAAAAGGCTAACGCCAACGCTCGCAACGGAAAGAATGGCGCGGCGTTTATTGCGCAACGCATTTTTCAGGATGAAGGTCGCAGTAGTCATGGCGCGCCGCTTAACTCGCCTTTTTCCAGCTGCACAGTGCGCGAGCCATAACCGGCCGCGCGGGGATCGTGAGTGACCAGAATGACTGTTTTGCCCATTTCACGGCTGAGCATTTGCAGTATATGCAGGACATCCTGCGCGGATGCTGAGTCCAGATTGCCGGTTGGTTCGTCCGCCACAATGAGGCGGGGATCGGTCACCAGAGCGCGGGCAATGGCGACGCGTTGCTCCTGCCCGCCGGATAGCTGTTTGGGCAAATGCCTTTGCCGGTCATCGAGACCAACCAATTTCAACGCGAGCTCTACTTGCTCGCGTCTGCGGCTTTTGCTCAGGCCGGTGAGCAGCAGGGGCAACTCGACGTTCTCATAGGCCGTCAGAACTGGAATCAAATTGAACGATTGGAAGACGAAACCGACGTTCTGGTTTCGCCAGTCGGCCAATTCGGATTCGCTAAGCTCGGTCAAATCGATGTTTTGGACGCGGCACAAGCCGGAGGTAGGCCGGTCGACGCCGGCGATAATGTGCAAGAGAGTGGATTTGCCAGAGCCGCTCGGGCCCATGAGGGCCAGAAATTCGCCACGCGCGATGTCGAGCGAGATGCGATTCAGGGCGATGACATTAATGTCCCCCTGTTTGTAAATTTTGGACAGCTCACGTATGGCAACGATATTTTCCGGCGGCATAAATAATCGCGGAGAATAGAGCAGGAGCGACTGGCAAATGCAAGGAACGGGAAATTCTGGTTCCGGGAGCAAAATGATTTGCATCCTGCCATCTCCCCTTCATCTTAGATCAATGGCAGAATTTAGTGACTCGCCCGTTGATCGACTCTGGCAGGAATACAGTTCGGTTTTTCGCGATTGGGATGATCTAACGCTGGCGCGCTGGCTGGCCCAGACGCTTGGGCAAATTGAAGGCCGCGCCTGGCGGCTGTCGCATCCGCTGATCGGGGCCTTTCGGCTCGCGGCGCAGATTGGACATGACCGCGAGCTCTCGTTCAAGCGCCTGGCCACCGCCCCGGCCGCCTACCGGGAAGCGCCATGTTGCAGCGCGCCTTTGTTGCCCATGCTGGCGCGGGATGTCCTGAATCACGGATTCAATTGCCAATTTTGCGGTGCCATGTGCGCGATATACGAACATTTGCCCGAGCCTGCGCGCAGTGCGGTGAAACAATGGGCTGAGGACTATCAGCCAGTCCATGAGGTGGCCCATTGGGACGATGCGCAGCGCAAAGGCGTCAGTAGTTACAACGCCAAATTCGAGCAAGCCGCACAAAAGGCCGAGGCGCTCCTTGGCAGAGCAGGCCGGACGATTATGCCGATGTTGCTGGAAACCTTTCCGGCCGTGATTTGGGAGGACCAGGATGAATGCCTGGAAGTTTCGCCCGAAGATGTGGTGCTATGAGCGAGGCGCCGCCGAAAATTGCGGGTCTGGCGCCGGTGGCGCGCCGCAAACCCAAACGGGTGTGGGTGCGAGTCGTAAAGTGGGTGGCGTGCGCCTGCGCTTGCGTATTGTTGGTGGTGGTGCTTGGCCTTGTTTTCAAAGATGCACTCATCAAAACCTTCGCGGAACACAAAATCAAAGCCAAGACGGGAATGGTCGCGAAGATTGATTCGCTCGAAGTGGGTCTGACGAGCGGAAGGGTTTGGCTGAAGAATTTGCGGATTTATAATACGGTTGAGTTTGGTGGCTCAACTTTTCTCGAAGTGCCGGAAATTTACGTGGAAGTGGATCCGATG
>DASWRJ010000203.1:0-6639 GCA_036403255.1 Verrucomicrobiia bacterium | reverse complement strand
CTCCTGGTGTTTTTTATTCCGCGCTTTCAACTCATCTTTACCGGTTTTCATGCAAAGCTGCCGTTGCTGACGCAAGCGATTGTTTCCACAAGTGAAGTGCTGCGGTCGTATGGAATTTTTGTGGCCCTGGGATTTTTAATTGCCGGATTTGCATTCCGCAACTGGCTTGTGTCCGAGCAGGGGCGGCGAACGTGGGAAGGATTTATTTTGCGGGTTCCGGTCATTGGTACCTTGGTGGCGCAATTTGCCATGTCGCGCTTTTGCCGAATGTTGGGGACATTGCTCGGGGCCGGAGTGCCGCTGATTAACTGCTTGAGTGTGGCGCGTCGATCGATTGGAAACCAGATTCTCGTCGACGCGGTGTCCAATTCAATTGAACGCGTCAAAGAAGGAAAACAACTTGGGCCGAGCCTTGGGGACTGCAGGGTTCTATTTTCGGGATCGACGCTGGAAATGATTTCGGTGGCGGAAGAGAGTGGCCGGCTCGATCAGGAGTTGGTGCGCATTGCCAACGTGACGGAAAACGATTTGGACAGGCATTTGAAATCGGCGGTGGCGATGGCGGAACCGCTGATGCTGTTTTTCATCGCGGCATTCATCGGAACAATTTTCATCGGAATGGTTATCCCAATTTTCACTTTGCAGGATTACATCAAATAAACTCAATCAGATCAGATATGACATCAAATTCGAACAGTTGTGTATCTTTGGAACAGAACACCAGGCGGGCGGCTTCTGCCGCCAAAAATGCAGCCTCCAAAACTCGGCGCGGCAACGCGCTGCAGCGCGGCTTTACGTTGATCGAGTTGCTGCTCGTGCTGGTCATTTTGGGAATTCTGGCGGCGATTGTGGTGCCCAAGTTCGCCGGGCGCACCGAACAGGCCAAACAAGCGGCTGCCAAAACCGACATTTCAGCCATGAGTACGGCCCTGGGAGCGTTTGAAGTGGATAATGGTTATTACCCGAAAGGCAAAAATGGATTGTTTGATTTAATCCAGGCCCCGCGAGACGCGCAGTCCTGGAAAGGCCCGTATTTGGAAAAGGGCGTGCCGAACGATCCGTGGGGACATCCGTATATATACGAGTGCCCAGGCAAACATAATCCAAATGGGTACGATCTGATGTCCATGGGGCCGGATGCGCGGGCGAACACCGAAGATGATATTACGAATTGGGAGCAAAAACGGTGAGCGCGAGGTAAATCGCCAATGGCAGGCCTTTACCTTACTCGAGCTGATCCTGGTGATGGCGATCCTGTTGATCGTCGTCGGCGCGGCCGCGCCTGCGCTTTCCAGTTTCTTTCGCGGGCGCGTGCTCGATTCTGAAGGGCGGCGCTTCGTGGCGCTGACGCGGCACGCGCAGGAGCGCGCGGTGGCCGAAGGCATTCCGATGGTGTTGTGGATCGACAAAGCGCAACGCGCTTACGGGCTGCGCCAGGAAATGGGATACAGTGAGCAGGATACGAAAGCCGTGCAACTTCTGATGGACCGGGACATTACGATCGAAGTCACGGATGTGCCGCAGGTGATCGGCGCATTAAATCAGGCGCGGCAAACTCAGCTTTTGACTCCGAATCTGCCCATGCTCCGTTTTCAGCCGGATGGATTCGTGGATGAAACGAGTCCGCAAACGGTGGTGCTGCGGCAAGCGGCGGGCGACCGCCTTTGGATTACGAAAAGCCGAAGCCAGATGAATTATGAAGTTCAAACGAACTCGATGCGCAACGCTTTTCGCTAAGCGGGCACAAGCCGGTTTTACGCTGGCGGAAGTGCTGGCGGCGCTGGCATTCATGGCCATTGTGCTGCCGGTGGCTGTGCACGCCCTGCAAATTGCCAGCCGCGCCGGGCAAGTGGCCGAGCGGAAAGGCGAAGCAGCGCGCGTCGCGGAACGGGTGTTGAACGAGACAATGATAATGACCAATTGGAACCGGGCATCGCAGGGGGGCACGATTTATCAGGGGACGCGCGAGTATCGCTGGCAGGTGCAGACCGGGCCGTGGTTGCAGGAACCGATGCGGCTGATCACGGCGCAGGTGAATTTTACGGTGCAGGGCCGGGACTACGATGTGCGATTGAGCACGCTCGCGGATGCTTCGCCATAAATGAATATTTTATCGCCAATCAAAACTGTCCGAAGCGGCTTCACATTGCTGGAGATGCTGCTGGCAATAGCAATTTGCGCGGTGGTGCTGGTGGCGATCAACGCGGTTTTTTTCGGCGCGCTGCGTTTGCGGAACAGGGCCGCGCAAAGCATCGAGGAAGATTTGCCCATGCAGCAGGCGCTCCGAATTATGAAACGCGATCTGCAGGGGATTGTCCCGCCGGGCGGGACATTGGCCGGACCATTTCAGACGGCGACGGCTGGCGGCGCCATGGGCCAGCCGCCGGGCAGCACCGGATTTCATACCTGCACAGGAGTCATTGATGAAACAAGTCCGTTTTCAGATATCCAAAAGGTTGCGTATTACCTTAAACCGGCGGTCGAGCAAACAATTGGGCAGGACCTGGTGCGCGCGGTCACGCGTAATTTGCTCAGCAGCGTCCAAGAGCAGCCGGTCGAGCAATGGATCATGGGTGGTGTCCAGCGGATGCAGATGAGCTATTTTGATGGCGCAAGCTGGCGCGACACGTGGGACTCAACCACGCCGGATTTAACGACGGGCGCGACTAATCTCGTTCCCAAAGCCATTAAAGTGCAGATCGAAATGGCGGTGGCTAATGGGCAGCCGCGGAGGACGCCAGTCGAGCTGCTGGTGCCGATTGTGATGCAAGGCCGCACGAACCAAACGCAAAGCAGCAGTGGAGGGCAGCAGCAATGAAGCTCCACGCGCAAACCAGAACCCGGGGGCGAACAGGCTCAGTGCTCATTATTGTGATGTGGGTGTCATTTGGGTTGGTCTCCCTCGCGCTCTATTTTGCGCAATCGATGGATTTCGAGCTGCGTGCCTCGGACAATCGCAGTGCCGGGCTGGAAGCTGAACAGACGGTCCAAGGCGGAGCGCGTTACGTTGCTTACATTTTAAAGACTCTAGGGACCAATGGGCAATTCCCGGATCTGCTGAACTATCAGCGCGAAGGTGTGCCGGTCGGACAGGGAAAATTTTGGATCATTGGGCGCGCCGATCGCCAGGTGAATCCGAGCGAACCATTCTTTGCATTGGTGGATGAGTCATCCAAATTGAATTTGAACACGGCGACCAGCAACATGCTGCAATCGCTGCCACGCATGACACCCGAGCTGGCGGCAGCGATTATCGATTGGCGAGACAGCGACAACACGGTCTCGCCGGGCGGCGCCGAATCCGAGACATACCAGCGTTTGCAGCCTCCGTATAACTGTAAAAATGCTCCGTTTGAAACGGTGGATGAACTGCGCCTGGTTTACGGAGCGGATTTGGAAACCCTCTATGGCGAGGACGTAAACTTGAATGGTATTTTGGACCCAAACGAGAATGATGGGACACAATTACCGCCCATGGATAACCGCGATAGCCACCTTGATCCCGGTCTTCTTGAATACGTGACGATATACTCGCGGCAGCCGAACTCGAATCGCACGAACGTGAACGACGTGATGCAATTAACTTCGCTGCTTCAACAGCAATTCAACACGACTCGAGCGAACCAAATTCTGGCGCAACTCACGCGCGGACAGACGCCAAGCCGCGGCGGTGGAGGTCCGGGTGGCCGGACAGGCGGAGGCGGAAACAACGCCAGTAATTATAAAAGTATACTGGAATTTTATGTGAAGAGCGGCATGACCGTGGACGAATTTAGCCAAATTAGCAGCCTGCTCACGACCACCAATGGCACGTATATCGATGGATTAATCAATGTGAACACCGCGAGCGTAGAAGTGCTGGCGTGCGTTCCCGGGATAGGGACGAACAACGCGATTTCGATGGCGTCATATCGACAATCCAGCCCGGACAAGCTGAACTCGATTGCCTGGGTGGCCGAGGTGCTGGATCAAGCTTCGGCGATTCAAGCAGGCCCTTTTATCACGACTGAGTGCTACCAATTTACGGCGGACATCGCTGGGGTGGGCCATAACGGGCGTGGTTACAACAGAACCAAATACGTTTTTGACACCAGCGAGGGAACACCGAAAATCCTCTATCGCCAGGACCTGACTCGCCTTGGCTGGGCGCTGGGAAATATCACTCAACTGAAACTGCAAACGCAATTGGCTAAAGAAACCCGATGAGACAAAAACGGCTCACAACAATTCTGGCTTTGTCCCTGGAAGGGGGACGGCTGGAGGGCGCGCTCGTGCGCCGGACGAATGGATCGGTCTCGGTCCTGAAAGCTTTCAATGTCCCGCTGTCACTGGACCCGCTGACAAACGAACCAGAGTTGGTCGGGCAAGAGATTCGCAATCTATTGGACAAAGCGGGCGTGCGCGAGAAAGCCTGCGCGATTTGCGTGCCGCTGAATTGGGCGCTCACACATCAGACCAAGATTCCCGAATTGCCTGAAGCCGATATCGAAAGCCTGCTGACAGTCGAAGCCGAGCGCGGTTTTCCGTATGATTCCAATTCGCTGCTCATTTCAAGCTCACGCTTGCGCCTGCCTGGCGGCGATCAATACGCCACCCAGGTGGCTGTGCCGCGCGAGCATGTTTTGCGTCTGGAATCAGCGCTGAAAGCGGCCAAGCTCAAGCCAGTCACCTTTTCACTTGGCATACCCGCGATGCAAAACCCGAATGATGAATCTGCCGCCGGACTGCTGGCACTTGTTCCGGGCGAAAGCAGTGTTGGCTTGCAAGTGGCTTGCGGCGGAGGAGTCGCCGCGCTGCGTGCGCTGGAGGGGGCCATTGAGATGGAAGGGAGCCAGAAACACGTTTCCGGCGAATCAGTCACGCGCGAGATCCGCATCACGCTCGGCCAAATGCCGGCTGAAATTCGCGGGCCAGTGCAAGTCGTAAAAGTTTTTGGGCAAAGCGATCTGGCGCGACAATTGGCCGAGCAAATTCGCTCGAGCGTGGAATCCATGGGCCTGCAATTCCGGTCCGTGACGAGTTGGGCCGGGGAAGATTTTGGTGTTAAAACGCCAGCAGATGCTCCGGTGACAGGCGCCTTTGCGCTGGCGACGCGATTACTGGCCGGGCGGCGGCCTGTTTTTGAATTCATGCCGCCGAAGACGAGCGCCTGGCAGCAATTTTCTTCGCGCTACTCATCGAAGAAACTGGTCAATACGGGCGCGATTGCGGCGACGCTGGTGCTTTTAATCGCAGGGGTTTTCATTTATCAATCGTGGCAGCTTTCCAGTTACGAATCGGAGTGGAAGCAGATGTCACCCAAGGTGGCTGAGCTCGAGAATCTTCAACAACAGATTCGAAAATTCCGGCCCTGGTTTGACAATTCGATGCGGAGCCTGAGCATTTTGCGGAGCATGACCGAAGCGTTCCCCGAGGACGGCGTGGTTACGGCCAAAACCATGGAAATTCGCGAACCGGCGAGCGTGACCTGCTCCGGCACAGCCCGGGACAATCAGGCGCTTCTAAAAACGCTTGATCGATTGCGGGCGACGCGTGAAATCGGGGAGATTAAAGTCGATCAGATCCGCGGGAAATCGCCACTGCAATTCACGTTTAATTTCCATTACGGGGAAAAAGGAGCGCAGCAGCAATGAATATTAATAACCGACAAAAGCTCCTGACGATCCTGGCGGCGGCCGTGATTGTATTCTGGCTGGGCGATAAGCTGGTTCTTTCGCCATTGACGAAGACGTGGAAGGAACACAGCGAGCGAATCAAAGAGCTGCGCAATTTAATTGCCCAGGGGAACCAGACGATGGCGCGCGAGCGGACGGTGTTCAGCAAATGGGACAGCATGCGCACAAACACCTTCGCGAATGAAACCTCAGTGGCGGAAGATCAATTGCTGAAGGCATTCGAGCGCTGGTCGCAAGATAGCCGGATTAGCATTACCTCCATTCGCCCGCAATGGCGGCGCAATGCGGATGATTATATGACGCTGGAATGCCGCGCGGACGCGTTCGGCAGCATGCAGACGCTCACGCGGTTCATCTACGATGTGGAGAAAGATCCCATGGCATTAAAGGTCGAAGTCGTCGAGATTACCTCGCATGACAATGACGGGCAGCAACTTTCGCTGGGCTTGCAAGTGAGCGGGCTTGTGCTTAACCCTCCACCTGAACAATGAACCGCATCGCTGCCATAATATTTATCTGCGCCGCTCTGCCGAGCGTCCGGGCGGAAGAGACGAACATTGTCTCGCGGCTCGACTTCCCGTCGTTCCGCATCATTTCCGAGCGCAATATTTTCAACGCCAATCGATACCCGCGCTCTTCCACGGCACCGCGCCCTCCGCGGATCGAGCCCGAGCGCCGTTACAATCGTCCTGAAACTTTCGCGCTACTGGGAACGATGAGCTATGAAAAAGGGCGCTTCGCATTTTTCGAAGGATCCAGTTCGCAATATCGCGGCGTTTACAAGGCGACGGACAACATCGCTGGATTTAAAATTACCGAGGTAGGGCCCAACTCGGTGAAGCTCGCGAATACGAACGGGCAGCCGATTGAATTGCCCGTGGGCATGCAAATGAAGAAACAGGACGAAGGCGAATGGAGCGTGACGGCTCGGACCGACACCTCCAGTAGCATATCGCGCACGTCG
>DASWRJ010000202.1:0-6024 GCA_036403255.1 Verrucomicrobiia bacterium | reverse complement strand
TGTTAAAATTTTGGAAGCTTCTTCTGCTTCTTTGAAGCAAAAAGGAAGCATGGTTCCTCTCAGATTTGATGTTCCTAAAACGAAGATCCAGGAACAGCTTCCCATAAATTCTCAACAACCGGTTGCAAACCCTATTCTGGCCTAAATGACTCCCGAGACAGATTTTTGTCGAATTGCGGCAAACGTCAAAATGGGAAAAGACGTGAGCATTTTTGCATTCGTCAACTTGTACGGATGTGAACTTGGAGACAACGTTAAGATAGGCCCATTCGTGGAGATTCAAAAAGGAGTGAAAGTAGGAGATCGATGCAAAATCAGCAGCCACAGTTTTCTTTGTGAAGGAGTGACTTTGGAAGACGACGTGTTCCTTGGTCATAATGTCACGTTTATTAATGATCGCTTTCCGCGCTCTTCGGCCAACGGTGCACTGCAAACCGAAGCGGATTGGGCCTGCATACCGACTTTGATAAAAAAGGGGGCTTCCATCGGATCAAGCGCGACACTGCTTTGCGGAATAACAGTGGGTGAGAATGCGATTGTCGGAGCAGGAAGTGTTGTTACTAAGGATGTGCCTGCGAATACCATAGTAGCAGGAAACCCAGCAAAAGTTCTAAGAAGAGTCAATAAATAACTATGCACGTTCCTTTCCTGGATTTGAGGGCCCAAAACGATCCCCTTCGCGCTGAGATTATGGCCGCAATCGGTGATGTAATCGATAAGAGCACTTTTGCTGGTGGACCGTTTGTATCTGCGTTTGAAGAGGATTTTGCAAAATTCTGCGGCAGCAAATACGCTATTGGACTCGGCAGCGGTACCGAAGCGCTCTGGCTGGTACTCTTGGCCCTGGGAATAGGGCAGGGGGATGAGGTTATCACTGTTCCTTCGACTTTCATGGCCACTGCAGAGGCGATTACGTATGCAGGAGCAACGCCAGTTTTTGTAGATATAGAGGATCAAACCTACACGCTTGACCCGCTAAAGCTTTCTTCCGCTATCACCTCTCGCACAAAAGCTATTATCCCTGTGCATCTTTTTGGGCAAATGGCGGATATGGACCCCATTATGGCTGTTGCGCATGAACACAAGCTTCCCGTTATCGAGGACGCGTGTCAGGCGCATGGAGCGACCTACAAAGGGCGTAGAGCAGGTACAATCGGAATCGCAGGTTGCTTTAGTTTTTATCCAGGCAAAAATCTCGGTGCCTTTGGCGAAGCCGGCGCTGTGACTACCAACGATGCCGAATTAAAAAAGCGCATAGAAATCTTCCGTGATCATGGACAGGCTAAAAAATATTTTCACGACGCGATCGGCTGGAACTGCCGGATGGATGGAATTCAGGGCGCAATCTTGAGAGTCAAGTTGAAGTACCTGGCCAAGGGTAATGAGATGCGGCGAGCGCATGCTGATCAGTATAACCGCGAGCTAAACCAGGTGAGCGAGATGGTAACCCCCAAAGAAGCAAAATACGCTCAGCATGTTTATCATTTATATCCGGTGCGTGTGCAAAATCGCGACGAAGTTTTGACCGGATTGCAAAAGAAGGGCGTCGGTTGCGCCATACATTATCCTATACCAGTTCACCTCCAAAAGGCATATGAACAACTGCGAAAAGGACCTGGTTCTTTTCCTGTAGCAGAGAAGTGTGCCAATGAGTTCCTTTCATTGCCAATGTTTCCCGAATTGTTGCCGGAACAGGTAACACGCGTTGTCGAGGAACTGAAGGCAGAAATACATGCTCTCCATCGCAAACCGTAGAATTGCGAGGTGCCAGGCCGAACACCGCCTCAACACCTAAATATCAATATTCGCGAAATCACTCTGTTAATCCAGGCGCAATAAAAGTGGATGCATAAGCTTGAGAATGGCGAGATCCCAAATTGTCTGCAGGTTGAAAGCGACCCTGCGTCTCCTAAGTACCTCGATGTCCCAACCTCTTACAAAATCGCTGAACCCTCGTTTGAACTTGGATGCGACGCACATTTAAATTCTGTCCCCCAAGCCGGGATTTTTCATTCGGCTGCGTGGGCCACAGTGCTCCGAGACACCTATGCGTACCGTCCTTTGCATTTTAGTGCTACTCGCAATGATGAGCCATTCTCGTTTCTTCCTTTTATGGAAGTCCACAGCACGTTGACCGGCAAAAGAGGCGTTTCACTTCCGTTTACCGATGCATGTGAGCCGATTGGCTTTACACGCGATAATTTCTCAGCGGCCCTTCAGCACTTAAATGCATATGGTCGGACAAACCAATGGAAGTATTGGGAAATTCGAGGCGGAAGCGACTTGTTGGGGAACCATCCCCCATCCTTAACATTCTATACTCACAAATTGGACTTAACGCCTGGCGAGGGCAACGTTTTTGCCAATTTCGAGAGCAGTGTTCGTCGCGCTATTCGCAAAGCTGAGAAGTGCGACGTGCAGGTCGAGATCAGCCAAAGCGAAGAGGCCATGCGCCACTTCTATAGCTTGCAATGCAAAACGCGCAAGAAACATGGATTACCTCCCCAACCCTTTTCGTTCTTCCTCAATATTTGTCGACATTTGCTGGCTAAGAATCTTGGCTTTGTCGCAGTCGCCAAATTTAAAGATAAGCCCGTTTCAGCTTCTGTCTTTTTGCAGATGAATGGGCACGCAGTTTACAAATTCGGGGCCTCAGACGAGCGCTTTCAGGACTTGCGCGGCGCTAATCTGGTAATGTGGCGGGGAATTCAACATTGCATTCGCTCGAGCGCGCGCGATTTGGATTTTGGCAGGACATCGCTGGGCAATGAAGGCTTGCGTCGGTTCAAATTGGGATGGGGCGCCACCGAGCAGCAGAAGTCCTATTTCAAATACGATTTGCGCCGTAACCAATTTGTAAAGGATTCCGACCGCGCCTCGGGCTGGCATAATTTAGTTTTTTCTCAAATGCCGATCGGCCTGTTGCGTATCGTAGGCTCATTGCTCTACCGGCATCTGGCTTAAGAATCAGCCATTCATATTTGACGGAGTCACCATAGTGGAAGAGAAATAAATGCCCCCTGCCGAAAATCATAATCAGTCTCAGCCACCCTCGAGTATAAAGCTTGAGGATATCTATTTCGTGCTCTTCCGGCACAAATGGAAAATCGTCTGCTTTTCCGCCATCGGGCTTGTCGCGGCCGCCTGTCTCTATTTTCTGAAGCCCGCAGTCTATCAATCCGAAGCCAAACTCTATCTGCCTTATATCACGGAGAGAAAAAGCCTGGCACCCGTTAACACAGACTCTCAGATCCAATCGTCGGATTCCCGCGGAGAGAACATCATCAATTCCGAACTCGAAATCCTCGATAGCCTCGACTTGGCGGCCCAGGTCGCTGAAGCGATTACACCTGAAAAGGTTCTGGCCAATGCCGGCGGAGGGAATAGCAAGACCGCTGCGGCTTTTGTCATTAAAAAAAGTTTACAGGTGGATGTCGGCAAAAAGAGCAGTGTCATTCATCTTGTATTCCAAAACCGTGACGCCTCTTTGGTCCAGCCGGTCTTGCAGAAATACGTTGAACTTTATCCAAAGAAACATTCGGAAGTACACCGCGGACTCGGCTTCGCCGATGAATTTATCACGCAACAAAAAGAAAACTACAAACGGAAAATTGCCGAGGTGGAAAACCAACTCTGGGCCTATCAAAGCAATGGCTTGGTATCCGCTGAAGATTTCAAGGCCTTCAGCGAGCGCCGCATGAAAATTCTCGAGGAACTCTCGCTCGCCCAGGCCAATTATGAGGAGAAGAAGTCGGTCCTGCCGAGCGCAACTCCCTCCACTAAGACGAATAACGCCGCTCCTCTGGACGTCAAGTTGCCGCCGGAGAAAGTAAAGGCCTATCGGGATTTGTGCGGCGAGCTTACCTCCTTCTCGACCAATTTATCCACCCTTCGCCTGAAGCTGACAATTACGAATGAAACTTTGCAGCGCCTTCAGACGGAAGTGACTCGTCTCGAACTGGCCAAAAAGAAAATGGAAGAGGAAACTCCTCAATTAACTTCCATTGATGTCGCGGTCGCGCCGACTGGAGGGCAGGGGACTGCCGAATCCGGCAGCATTTACGCGCAACTCAAAGCGCTCGAAGCCAAGATGCGCGTTTACAGTGAGCAACTCGATCAGATTCGCACGCAGGAGCTCGCGTTCGCCAAGGCCCAATCCACCATCTCCCAGCTTCAGCGCGAAAAGGAACTGGACGAAGCCAACTACAAATACTACCTCTCCAGCTACGAACAGGCCCAAATCGACGACGCCCTGGGCAGTGGCAAATACTCAAACATCAAAGTCGTGCAGGAGCCTTCTCCCGCCGCCAAAGATAATTCCAAAGTCCTCAAACCCGTTGCGGCCACTGCTGCTGGTGGAATTCTGGGTGGCCTGGCCCTCGCGTTTCTCTTTGAGTTCGTCCTCAATCAAACCATCAAACGCCCTGGGGAAATCAAAACGAAACTTCATTGGACCGTTTTTCAAGTTTTGCCTGATACCAGCCCGAATGGCGGCTACCATTGGCCCAAATTCCTTGCTACCGCCAAATCCAAACTCCTCCCCTGGAAAAAAAAGCGCCACTTGCTTGCCTCTCCGCAGACCTCCGATGTCCGTCCTCCGTCCTCGGAGCTCGCTGCCCTTGGCTCGGAAAGTCTTTCAGCTCTCAACTCTCAACTCTCAACTGCTGCGATCATCGCTCCCTGGGACGCTCACCACAGCCTGCACCCCTATTACGAGCAATTGCGCGATCGCCTTGTTCTCTACTTTGAATCCCGCAACCTGCTGCACAAGCCCAAGCTCGTCTCCGTCACCAGTTGCGCCAAAGGCTCCGGCGTCTCCACTATCGCGACCGGCCTGGCGGCGTCACTCTCCGAGACCGGCGACGGTAACGTCCTCTTGGTCGATATGAACTCCGAGAACGGCGCCGCCCACCCATTCTACAATGGCAAGCCCGGCTGCGGCCTGCCCGACGTTCTCGAAAAAGAAAAGCGCGAGCCTGCGCTCATCCAGGAAAATCTTTACATGGTCAAAGGCCATGAAGGCGATGGCGATCTGCCCCGCCTCGTCCCCAAGAAACTCACCGACCTCATGCCGCGCATCAAAGCCAGCGACTACGACTACATCATCTTCGACATGCCGCCCATTACCCAGACGGGTGTAGTGCTCCGCCTCGCTGGACACATGGACATGGTTCTCATGGTCGTGGAATTTGAGAAGACAAACCGCGGCCTCGCCCATCGCGCCGCCTCACTGCTGGATGAGGCCAAAGCCAACGTCGCCGCCGTCCTGAACAAACGCCGCGAATACATCCCCGCCTGGCTCCATTCCGAGGCCTGATTTCCGCCTCGGCCTTCGTTCCCTTCAGTAACTCTCAACTATCAACTCTCAGCTCTCAACCATCAGCCATCAACTCTAACCTCTCAACTGTTTAGCCCTTCCTGCGCTAAATTCACATGCTCTTCACCCGCTTCTATTACCACCTCAAGCCCCACATCCCGTGGCGGCTCCGCCTCGCGGCTCGCCGCGCCTTGGCGAGAAGGACCAGAAGCACATGCGCCAGCACCTGGCCCATCAACCCCGCCGCCGCAAAGCCGCCTGCTGGCTGGAAAGGCTGGCCCGAGGGCAAACAATTCGCCTTCGTCCTCACCCACGATGTCGAAGGCCCGGCCGGCCTCGAAAAATGCCGGGCCCTCATGGAGCTGGACATGGAATACGGCTTTCGTTCCTCCTTCAATTTCATACCGGAAGGCAAATACCGCGTTCCCCCCGAACTGATTCACGATCTGAAACAAAACGGGTTCGAAGTTGGCGTTCATGATCTGTATCACGACGGCATGCTCTACCGCAGCCGCAAAGAATTCACCAAACACGCCCAGAGTATCAACGGCTACCTCAAAGAATGGGGCGCCGTCGGCTTTCGCTCCGGTTTCATGCTCAATAACCTCGATTGGCTCCACGCCCTCGATATTCAATACGACGCCTCCACCTTCGATACCGATCCTTTCGAACCCCAGCCCCAGGGCATCAACACTATTTTCCCATTC
>DASWRJ010000201.1:0-4727 GCA_036403255.1 Verrucomicrobiia bacterium | reverse complement strand
CAGTCTGGAACGCCGAAATGGCAGAGGTCGGTGATGGGGACGATGTCCTTTTCGCGAAGGGCGCCGAAAGTCTGGTCTGCAAAAGACCAGTCGTAGTGGCCGGGACCCAGGTAGGTGCGATGCAGCGCCGGGCCGTATCTCAGGAATCCAATCCCCAGCTCCTGGACGAGGTCAAAGTCGTTGCGCCAGTGCTCGTAATGACCGCACTTCGCCATCTCGTCGACCCGCCGTCCGCCGGCAATCGTCGGATAACTGTTTTCGATCCCGGTGGCGAACATGAATGCCGGCGCCATTTAACAACTTGGCCGCTGCCTAATAAAAGGCAAGGTCGGTAATTGCCCGGATTTAAAACGGGGCAGATTTTAACATAAATACTAAGTGGACCCTTCATCGTGGATTGCGTGGCTGGCCCTGGCGGTGATTGCCTGTAAATGGCTCGCCCAAGTTATCCTGGAACGGCTGAACTTGCGTTACGTGCAAAGCCACGCGCGGGAGATTCCGGAGCAGTTCAAAGATTTCATCGATGCTCAAACTTACTCGAAGACGATAGATTACACTTTGGCCAAAGGGCGTTTCGAGCAGTGGGAAATGAGCTGGAGCGTGCTGGTCTTACTCCTCGTGCTGGCCAGTGGACTGCTTCCTCTCAGCTATCGAGCATTTACGCAGCATTTTGGAAACTCCGTTTGGAGCATGTCCGCTTATGTGTTTGTGGCGGGGTTCGCGCTTTCGCTGCCAGGATTACCCTTCAATTGGTATTCGCAATTCCATCTCGAACAACGGTTCGGATTCAATACGACCACGCCGAAGCTCTGGTGGGTTGACCGGCTCAAAGGATTAATCATTGGCCTGGTGATTGGCTATCCGCTGCTGGTGCTCATCCTGAAATTTGTGGACTGGACCAGGGGCGATTGGTGGCTCTGGGCGTGGGGGAGCCTGCTCGTGTTTCAATTTTTAATGCTGATCGTGGGGCCAATTTTGATCATGCCTTTGTTCAACAAATTCACCCCACTGCCGGAGGGCAGCTTGCGCGAGCGATTGCTGGCATTGGGCGCGAAGACTGGATTTCACGCGAAGACCATTCAGATCATGGATGGCAGCAAACGATCCAGGCACTCGAATGCCTTTTTCACCGGGTTTGGGCGCTTCCGAAAAATTGTGCTCTTCGACACGCTTGTGCAGCAACTGAGCGAAAGCGAATTGGAAGCCGTGCTGGCCCACGAGATCGGTCATTACAAGAAAAGACACATCCCCAAGATGCTGGTGGCTTCGGCGGTGGGCTCGCTGATTGGATTTTATGTGCTGGCTTGGCTCGCGAAACAGAACTGGTTTTATGAAGCTTTCGGGTTTGCGCCGGGGAACATTACGCCAGCGCTCCTGCTGTTCGGTTTGCTCAGTGGCGCATTTACGTTTTGGATCTCGCCATTGGCCCACCTCTGGTCGCGACGTTATGAGTATCAAGCCGATCGCTACGCCGCTGAGGTAATGGGGGAAATTGGATCGCTGACTGGAGCGCTGCGGAAATTGAATGAGAAAAACCTGAGCAATTTAACTCCGCATCCTATATACAGCGGGTTTTATTATTCGCACCCGAGCCTGCTCGAGCGTGAACGAGCGCTGAACAAAATCTCAACGGCGGCAGTTTGAAGCCGAATCAGCCTACTTCCCGAACGCAATTCATTGCGCCAAAGGAATTGGCACGCCGAGTGGGGCAATTCGGATCGTCCTGCCATTCGCCATCCACGATAAAACGATATTCGTAGGTGCCCGGTTCGAGGGTGACAGTCGCTTTCCAAGTGCCGTTTTTCTGCCGTTTCAATGGAACCGCATTTCGCTCCCAATCAGTGAAGTCGCCCACGAGCATGATACTTTCGGCGTTGGAGGATTCGAAGCTGAAGGTTTCCTTTTTTGCTTTTCCCGCTTTTGCTAATGTTTGTTGCATAGCATCCTTTCCATATTCCACAGACAATGACCACCTGTCCGGTCATAAAGATGGCGGCTCCTCACATTCCGTCAAGTAATAAGCGCAAGAAGGAGACGTGAGAAACAGCCGCCTCAACGCGGCGGCCCAGACATCGCCCGCTCGGATTTGCCGGCTAGGCGGACAAAAACCATTGATCTTTACCCTATCCCCGCACAATTATGCCCGCGTTTAAACGAAATTGAATTATGCCGAATCCCTGGACTGGAAAAGGTAATCCATACACACGCAAAGAAGTGGTCGAACGGCTGCGCGCGACATTGCGCAAGGGCGAGCCGATCATCGCCGCCGGGGCGGGCACGGGCATCTCCGCCAAATTCATCGAAAAGGGCGGCGCGGACCTAATCATCATTTACAACTCGGGACGTTTCCGCATGGCCGGACGCGGCTCGACTTGCGGGCTGATGGCTTACGGCGATGCCAATGCCATTGCCATGGAAATCGGCGAGCACGAGGTCCTGCCGGTGGTCGAGGAGATACCGGTGATCTGCGGCGTTCACGCGACCGATCCGCGCCGGCGCATGTGGCATTGGCTGCTGCAGGTGAAAGACATGGGCTTCAGTGGAGTGAATAATTTTCCTACGCATTGCATCGTGGATGGCCATTTTCGCCAGGTCCTCGAAGAAACGGGCATGAGCGTGAAACAGGAATTTGAGATGGTCCGCCTGGCGCGCAAGATGGACCTCTTCAGCGTTGTCTATGTGGCCGCGCCCGAGGAAGCCAAAGCCATGGCCGAAGCCGGGGCGGACGCGATCATCGCGCATGTCGGCACGACCGTGGGCGGCTCGATCGGGGTAAAAGGGGCGTCTTGCACGATGGATGACGCCGTCAAGCGCACGCAACGGATCATCGATGCGGCCAGGAAAGTGCGAAAGGACCTAATCTTCCTGTCGCATGGCGGGCCGATCGCCACTCCTGAAGATGCCGCGTACATCAATAAGCACACCGATTGCATGGGGTTTGTGGGAGCTTCGAGCCTGGAGCGGTTGGCTGTGGAAGATTCGCTGACAAATTTGACTCGCCGGTTCAAGAAGATACCGGTTCGAGCATCGGCTCTGAAACGGAAATGACCGCTGGTCACTGGCCGTTTTTTTCCTGCCCCTGGTTCGAATTTGAGTCCTGTCTGGCCTTCTTCAGGTGAGCGAGGTTTTCTTTCAGCCGCCGTATTTCCTCGTGCGCACGCGCCATCGCTCCCTTGTTTCTCTCCAGCAACTCATTCAAGTCCATATTAATAGAACTCAGCTCACGCATGCTGAAAGGAGTTTACAAGGGACCGCAGTGGCGCGCATTGGGGTGATGACGGTAATAAAAACCCGCCATATTGCTGTGCAAACGGAGAAATCCTTCTCCTTGCGGGTCAACCATTTACAACTGGAACACGGAAGCTGCGCCGGTTTCATCGGGCTGAAACTTTTACTCCAGCGCCCGGATGCATGTGCCGATGTTATAAGTGATGTCGAATTCAGCCCCACGCATACTTTTAGTGGATGATGAAATCGCCTTGTGCGAAATGATGAGCGCCCTCCTGCGGCACTGGGGTTATCAGGTAGAGTGCGCCACCAGCGCGATCGAGGCCCTTGGAATTATCCGCAGTCTCGATTGTGACATGGCCATCATTGATTTGCTCATGCCCGGAATGTCAGGCCAGGAACTGGCGCCCTTAATCAAGCAGCATGCCCGCATTCCTGTTATCATGATCTCGGCCTTTCCACCAGAAAGCCTTCCGCATGTGGATCAAATCTACTCCAAGCCAGTTCCCGCGGACAAACTGCGCCGGATCATTGAATCCAATCTGAGCCCAAACTCTGCAGAGCAGAAGCAGGTGTGGCCCAGTTAGGCCACGCTGATTCGCCTTAGCGCACCGACAACGGCGCTCGCTCCTTACGCACTTCCAGACAGGAAAATAAATTCCCAATAGGCGCCCTGCGGCGCATCGACTTCGGTGGGGTGTATTCTGGATTTTCGAATATTACGTCCGCGCTCTATTCTTTAAGCGCTCACAAATTTTTTGCGCCGGATGTGTTGGCATAGCCCGGTGATACATCCTGCGTCAGCTCCACAAATACATTTTTGCTAATAGTAAGTGTATCTTAGTAACTTCAAAAAGTTATGCCCATGTCTGATGATGATTAAACAGAATAGGATTAAACCCATGGAAAGAGGGGTGCTGGACTTACGGGAATTGCCCGGGATTGATTCAGCGCGAACGACGCATATACTTAGCCATGAAAGTGCGTGTTGAAATCAAGAACTCTGCACATACCCACCGGCGCATTCTCGAAATGAACTTCCTCCCTCGCGTCGGTGAATTCCTGGAAACTGGCAGTGATGGAAGCTGCGAAGTTATTCAAGTGCTGCACACGCCTGAATCGAAGGAACAGGCGGCCGTGCTAGTCCTCCAGACCCAGTCTTAAATTTCAAGCATTCAGCCAGGACGGCTGTTTAGCTCGAACGCCGGGTGAGCGGCGTCCGGCTCCAGAGGCATTTTCCGAGTGCGGGCATTTGGCCTGCAAACGCAAGGCCGGTGCGGTGGGCATCCGTTCGTGTCGAGGGCAACAGCCACGCTTTTTCTCCGTGAATTTTGCGCCGATTGCAAGGGGCATTGGAGGCAGCAAACAAGGCCGTTCCACATGGAAAGAGATCCGCTCCAGAAAATGGGGTGATTACCCTACAAATGAAATCTCGCGGCTCTGCCGATAACTCTGCCAGACTGGTAAGACGGGCTTTGCGCTTGAGCCAAAGTTAGTAA
>DASWRJ010000200.1:0-10530 GCA_036403255.1 Verrucomicrobiia bacterium | reverse complement strand
GCTCGCGCCGAGCCTTTGACCATTCCGCATTGGTCACTGGCCCACCGGGCTCTGGTTGATTTCTTGGAAGGATGCGCGCCAATCGTCAATCCGATCGGCGAGGCCCACGTCAGCCAGGAATTTAACATCGAGGGGAGTTTTGGATTCGGCCTCCATTTCGGCCGAGCACTCGTGATCGAGCGCGTCGGCGGCGTGGACCGCGATGAGGGGAGAAAAGTTTTGGTCGAAGCGCAGCCCGGGCTGATGGTGCAGCGCGACCGCTTCAACGACGGGCGCGGGCAAACCCCAAAGACCGAGGAGATAAGCGCCGACATGGGCGTGGGTCGCGCCGAAAACTTCCTGCTCGGCCTGGCAAATGGGAATGTTCCTCTCCTTGCGCAGGGCCATGGCCTGCTTGTATTCCAGGCCCATATGGGTGGCGAGCATGAGCTTGCCCAGATCGTGGAGAAGCCCGGCGATGAAGGTTTCATCGAGCATGACCTGCCCGGCGGCTTCGGATTGGGCGATCTTTTTGGCGAAAGTGCCGACGCGCAAGGAATGGTTCCAGACGCGCTCGAAGGAAAACTCCGGGATTTTCGCCTGGTCAAAACAGGAGAAAGCATGAATGCAAAGGGCCAGGGAACGGACGGTGTTGACGCCGAGAAAATTGATCGCTTCGGCTGGGTTCGAGATTTTCTGCGGGAAACCAAAAAAAGCGGAATTCACCAGTTGCAGGACTTTGGCGGTCATGGCCGGGTCCTGGGCGACGATATTGCCCAAACGCTCCAGCGAAGCCGAGGGAGATTGCAGTTCCTGGATGATGCGAAAGTAAAGGGAAGGCAGGCTGGGCAGCGCGCCCATGCGAGAGACCAGGACCTTAAGATGGTCGCCATCGAGCAACTGATCCAGCGCCATCACGCGGGTGAGCGTGGAGCGCAGGGTCATGACATCGCAAGGTTTGAGCAGAAATTGATGGGCAGCGCCGACGCATTTGGCCACCGATTCCTGTTCGGCAAAACCGGAGAGAATGATGCGCGCGGTGCGCGGATAAAGCCGAAGCACCTCGGTGAGCAACTGGGCCCCGTTCATGCCGGGCATGCGCATGTCGGAGACGATGACGTGAAAAGGCATTTTGGCCATGAGGGCGAGCGCTTCCTGGGCGCCACCGGCGAATTGAAGGTCCCAATTTTCGTCCAGGCTTTTGAAGACGAGGCGATAAACCTCGAGCATGGTCGGTTCGTCATCGACGAACAAAATCGAAATTTTATATTTGTGATTTGCAGCCTGGCTCATGGGGAAACATCCGTGTGCGTGAGAGCGAAGAAAAAGCTGCGAAGTCCTAAAGGGAAAATGCCTGGAAAGTGTTGCATGGATTTAACGGATGTAATCGAGCAACGAGTGGCTCAGCAGTTGAGCGCCGCTCTGCAAAGCGGCCTGGTAAGCGGTTTGGGTTTGGTTCAAGCGCACGAGCGTTTGGGCCAGGTCGGCATCGGCCTGTGCTGAGATGAGCCCTTCGAGGCTATCGGACTGCTTTTTGGCGCTGGCGCCCGTCGCATCGAGCCGGCCCTGCACGGTGGCATTGTCGCTTAACTGAAGAATAATATTGTCACTGTCTTTGACGAGTTGCGGTCGATCGATGGTATTGATCGAATCCTTGTCCCCTGCCAACAGATGGTTCTGGAGGGAGATGAGGTGATTGAAAAAGTCAGCGCCGGTCCGGGAATCCGCGAGCAAGCCCGTGGGCCCCGATCCGGAAGTGTTCGCGCCGAGAGTGCCAACCGGGAGGGAAACGCCCTTCCCTATTTCATTTTCGGCAAGGCTCGTGTTGCCCTGGTAAGTGACGCCGGTGACGTTTCCATTTGCATCAGTAGCGATGACAAACGGAGGTTGATCGTTTTTCGTGCCGCCCAGGAGATAGTTGCCATGGAACTGGCCATTCGCCTGAGCGACGGCTTGTTTAATGAGTTGAGTGACCTGGGTGGCGTAGGCTTTTAAATCGTCAGGGGATTTTGTGCCGTCAGCCAGGACGGCGATTTCATTGGCGCGATCTGAAGTCGTTTGCAGGCCTTTCATCAGGTCGTAGGTAGCGACCGCGGTATCCTTCAGAGAACCAATATTCTGTTGGTACTGCGCGAGGCTGCTGGATTCTGCCTGAAGCTGCAGGACGCGCTGCATGGCGGCGGGATCGTCCTCGGGAAGCTGGATGCGCTGGCCGGTGGCGGCCTGCATTTGGAGACGGTTCTGGCGGGCGGTCAGCCGAGCGAGCTGGTCCACCAGCGAATCCGGAAAAGAATTGGAACTAACACGCATGGATGCCGGTATTCAGGTTTATTGCTTCATGGTCAAAACGGTTTCGAGCATCTGATCGAGAGTGGTGATCAGATGGGCGGAGGCTTCATACGCTTTTTGATATTTCATCATATCGGTCATTTCTTCATCGAGCGAAACGCCACTGACTGAGTCGCGCTGCTGCTGCAACATTTTTGAAACCAATTGTTGATCGCTAATATTACTGCTCGTCGAAGATATGGCCTGGCCGAGACTGGCTACGGTAGTCCCAAATTGATCGCTCAGGGTCTGATTCGAGAGACCGGCAATCTTTTTATTTGCCAACTGGGCCAAAGCCAGCGCGACCTTATTGTCACCGGCTGCGCCGGGAACGCCGGCGGCTTGCAAGAGCGCGGGATCACCCACCAGGGCCGCATTGACCTGGATGGTAGCGGCATTTGTGCCAACGAAGAAAGCAGCGCCAGTGCTGCCATTAAGTCCGTAGCCCGTTTGATGGATATTGTTCACCTCTGTAACAAGCTGAGAAGCAAGAACGGCGAGATTGTCGGAGAGGTCCTTCATCGCGCCGTCGCGCGCGTCGATCGTGCCTTGAATGGAGCCGCTGCTGAGGGTCAATGGCGTGCCAGAAGAAGCTCCGCGGAGCAAAATTTGCCCGCCACCTGCGTCGTAGGTTTGCAGTGTGTCCTTCACTTGAGTGCCGGAAACCATGGTGACCCCGGAGATGGAAATATCGACTCCGCCATTGGTTTGAGCGGTGGTCTGAATGTTTACGAGATTTGAGAGCTGCTCGATTTTCTGCTGCCGCAAATCACGGAGGTCATTCGCCGAACCGGGGTTGCCAGTCTCGGTGGTGATGATTTGCTTGTTGAGATCGGCAATCGAGGCCAGGAGATTGTTCGCGGAGTCTGTGTCGGAATTGATCGAATCATTGAGCGAGGCGTGAAGGCTGGCCAGGCCGGAACTGATTTGATTAAAAAGCCCGGCAAGGTCCTGGGCCTTGCTGAGAACGGCTTTGCGCGCTGTCGGAGAGGACGGATCGGCGGCGAGTGCCTGGAAGGCGTTGAAAAAGCCAGAGAGCTGATCAGCGATGCCGTGTTGACCACCGGAACCATTGGCAGCGGCTGCGCCCTCCGCTCCTGAGGCGCTGCGGTCAATTTGCTGGCCAAGGGCCGCTTCTGCGTATTGGAGAGCGGCTTGTTTGGCCGCCAAAAAACTGGTGACACTATTTTCAGATTGCACCTGGCCATCGAGAATAGCGTCGCGCAATTGCTGGATGCCCGCGACATCGACACCGGTGCCGATCGGGCCGAATGAACTTGGAATCGCGGAAGACGTTTGGAGATTGACGCGCTGCCGGGCATAGCCAGTCGTGTTGACATTGGCGAGGTTATGACCGGCGGTTTCAATGCCTTGCTGCTGCGCCTGAAGAGCGCGCGCGCCGAGGTTTAATGTTCCAAAAAGTCCAAGCATAATTAGCCTAAAGCCTCGTAGATGGGCTGTGGTGGAATGGCAGCGGATTGGATTTGGGCGCTGCCCGTGTAAGTCGCCGGAGGGCCTGGCGGAAGCAAAGTACTGATGAACCGCTGCATCAACTCGAGCGACCGACTGAGCAGAAGATGATTCTGCCGCGCCCGCTGCTGAACGCGGTCCATTAAAACGTTGTTTTCACGCACCAATGCTTCGACTGGGTACCGCTGGTGCTCGGGTAACTTAGGCAGTAAAGGGAGAAGGCCATTGGCATCAGATTGATTCAAAGCGCGGGCGAGATCGTGCTGTGAAGCGAGTCTTTGATCGCGCGCCGTCCTGATAACCTCAGCTTGTTGATTGATGGCGGAGACATTTTGTAAAACCTCATTAGCGTTGCGCGCCAGAACACGCTCCTGTTGATGATTGAGCAAAGCGAGCATTTCGCCGTATTCGCGGAGTTCCTGGCGCAGCAAATCGACCAGCCTCGAGATCAAGCCGGGATGGACAATTTCATTTTTCATGTTTTACCTCCTTGGTCGATTTCCCATGGAGCACCTGCCGCGAAAGCTCGTGCTCGAGACTTTTGGCAAAACCGAAGGAGCCTGATTTTGAGATGCAATCCGCGAGTTGCGTGGTGGTCATGTCCGAATAGATATCGCTGCCGGGAGATTGAGGAGTGAGTTTGGAGGAAATGACGGTTTTACGAACGTCTGAAAGAATTTGGCGGAGGAGAACGGCCTCGAATTGGCGGCTCAATTCAGAGACTTTTTCGTCTTCTGTAAGGGAAGTATTCTTCGCAAGCTGTTCAAGAGGCAAGTCGCTGGCGTGAACGTGGGATTTAAGGGGTGAAATCTCCATGGCATCAGCGAATAAGGAGTTCAGCCTGAAGGGCGCCCGCTTGTTTCATTGCCTGGAAAATGGCCATAATATCGCGGGGAGTAACTCCCAAAGCATTCAGGGACGAAGCGACTTTCTCAACGGTCGGCAACTCAGGCAACGCGACAACAGCGGCTTTGTTTTCGGTTACAGTGGTTTCAGTGCGCGGAGTGACAACAGTCGTGCCGGTTCTGCTAAGAGGATTAGGCTGAGAGACTTCGAGAGCGGAAGCGATGCTGATGGTGAGATTGCCATGCGAGATGGCGCAGTTGGAAATTTTGATGCGCGAATTGGCGACAATCGTGCCGGTGCGCTCATTAATGATGATGCGGGCGGGGGTATCCGGTGTGACTTCAACCGCTTCGAGGCGAGCAATAAAATTAACGGGAGAACCTTCCAGTTCTTCGGGAATTTTGACTCGGACGGTGGTGGCATCGAGGGCGATGGAACTATTTGTAAATTGCTCATTAATTGCGACGGCCAGGCGCGAGGCGGAAGTAAAATCAGGTTCACGCAGGAGAAGTTCCAAAGAATTATCGTGAATGACGGTTGATGGAATTTCTTTTTCAACCAGCGCACCGCCGATAATTTGGGCGACAGTGGGATGGTTTTTTTGGACGGAAGCGCCGCCTCCGCCGCCGGAGCCGGCACTATAACCCCCGAGGGAGAGCGGTCCTTGCGCAACAGCGTAAACCTTGTTATCCGCGCCAAGCAGAGGAGCCTGCAGAAGGACCCCACCCTGAAGAGACTTCGCATCGCCGATTGAGGAGACATGAATATCCAGGCGCGCGCCGGGTTTGAGAAAGGCCGGGATATCAGCAGTCACAATGACAGCCGCGACGTTCTTGGATTGAAGCGTGGCAGCGGGGACATTAACGCCAAAGCGCTGGAGCATATTGGCGATGGACTGCACAGTGTAAATTGGATTTTTATCGCCATCGCCCACAAGGCCTACCACAAGTCCATAGCCAACGAGCTGATTGTCACGAGCGCCAGAGATCATGACTAGATCTTTGACACGGGTACCAGTGGCGCGGGAGTTGGAAAGTGGCAATAAAAAGCTGAAGAGTAGAATCCAAAAAAAGGACCAGGGGAAAGGGCATGGTTTCGCGCCTGCGCGAGACTGCTCAACAACTGAGTTTTGAAATGGCAAATGCATGTAAGGCAAGTCTCAGGAACAGCTCAAAAGGGAGTGAGTTTTTCCCAGAATTTGGTGAACCAACCTTTACGTTGATTATCTGTAACAGTGCCTCGGGAAACGAATTGAATGGTGGCATCGGCGACGTTATAGCTGAAAATAGTATTGTTGGCGGCGATGTCATCCGGGCGCACGACGCCACGGAGGACTACGTCTTGAGACTCGCCGGAGAAAGAGGTCTTGCGTTTGCCTTCCACTACCAAATTCTTGTTGGGCAGGACGTCAACAACCGTAACCGGGACGCGAGCGATGATCTTTTCGGAATTGTTTATGGTGCCGCCGCCGTTGAAGCTATTTTTGCCGTCCACCTTAAGTGCGGGCAACGCGCCTTTCTTAGTCAGAAAACTGCTTGCGCCAGGGCTATAGAGAAACGAGCTGATACTGGCATCGATAGCACTTTCTTTGGAAGTCTTGGTGCTATTGTCCTTTGAGGCTGAATTATTTTCCTGCACGACGATGTTAAGGATGTCGCCGACTGCGACTGCGCGTTTGTCGGCAACAATCGGGCGGGCGGTGTGCTCATTCCACAAAGAATCGGCGCAGGCGAAATTCGCAAGCGTCACCACCATGGCGGTCGCAAGTGTGGAAGCGCGAGCCGCGCGTTTGCTTTTTTTGCGCAGGCCAGAAGCGGAATGCCTGGCCCATTCAGACAACCAGCGCTTTGCGTCGGCGGCGGCCTTCATGAGGGATGTTCGGAGCGGCGCGACATTGCACGCGGCTTTACAAGGTGACGACAATGGTTTGTTCATTTTGCACTTTACCTCGGAATTCACGACGACTTTGGGGATTGCGCACACGGACGAGTTGTCCGGGAGCGCCATTCTCAAGAACTTCAACTTTGAGCCGAATGGAAATGGCGCCATCCTGGACCTGGGCTTCGACAACCTGGCCGCGATGGACCACAGGCCGGGCGCGAACGGAGCGAAGAAAGATGGGCAGGCCAGCCTGAATATTCTCGGAAATTTCAAAATCGCCAGCAGGTTCAGCCGGCAAGAGCGACTCGTGGCAAGCAAGCACATCGCGGCGCTCGCGGGTGACATCGGCTTCGCTGAAGAGTTGATCGCGGTGCAGCGCAGATTTTGCCACCCAAACATCACGCATGACCCGCGCCTGAAGGGGCGCTTGCCAGCTCCCAATAATTTCATGGGCGGTGGAAAGTTGGAAACGGACGATGCAAGTGCTGCTGACGCCCGTGGTGGGCAGCTCCAGCACTTTCAAAGTATAAGGTTCATCTGGAAAGAGAATGCTGTTCCAAGGCCGAAGGAAGCGGAGTTCCAGCTCGCCTTTGTCCTTAACATGCGACACTTGCAAGGCGGCAGTCAGTTGCTCGCGGATTTCAGTTTCGCTCAAGGCACGTGCACGGCGTGTGATCCGAATTTTGTCTGAACCGGAAAGATTTGTCAGCGCGAGTTCAGGAGCAAGCCGTTGCAATTTCTCCAAAATTTCCGAACGGGTCAGAACCAGTGCATGGCCGAATACGGGAGCATCAGCCAAACGGACTTGCGGAAGAGGATGAGTTTGGTCGGGCATTAGCAACTGTGAGAGATAGATGCCTTCGCCGTCCACGACCGCGTTTGTGACGAAAGTAGTGCTGCCGGGGGAACTCGTAGCGCGCACGGGCTCGGGACTGAGCAAAGCCAGCATGAGTGGCGCAAGCCAGAGCCATTTGGGCGAGAGCAGAAAAAAGTTGCGCATTAGCGTTTGAGGTTGTTACTGATCTGCATCATTTCATCGGCGGATTGCACAGCCTTGGAATTAATTTCATAGGCGCGCTGTGCTACGATCATGTTAACCATTTCCTCCACGATTTTGACGTTCGACATTTCGAGGTAGCCCTGGGCTAATTCACCAAAACCATTTTCGCCGGCATTACCGAGTTCAGCAGCGCCAGAGGCGGAGGTTTCCTTATAGAGATTACGGCCAATGCTATCCAAGCCGGAGGGGTTAGCGAAACGGACGAGCTGGACTTTGAAGCTTTGAGTCCCGTTTGGGTTGGCGGTTGTTACATCGCCGCTTGGAGAAATGCTAATCGAGGTCGTGCCAGCGGGGATGGGTTGAAAACCACCCTGCAAAACCAAACCATCACTGGTGGTAATGCGCCCATCAGAGGAGGTCTTTAAGGCGCCGTCGCGTGTATAAGCCCGGGTGCCGTCGGGCAATTGCACCTCGAAAAAGCCGTCGCCTTGAATGGCTACGTCGAGGCGCTCGCCGGTTTGGGTCAATTCGCCGTTCGTAAAAATTTTGGAGGTGGCGACGGGTTTAGAGCCGTGACCGATCTGCAAACCGGTGGGAAGCTGGTTACCGCTGCCCTGATCCGCGCCCGCTGGGCGCGTTGTTTGGTAAAGCAGATCCTGAAACTCGATTTTGCTCTTTTTGTAGCCCGTGGTATTCACGTTGGCCAGGTTGTTAGAGATCACGTCCAGGTTTAACTGTTGGGACTCCATTCCAGCCGCTGAAGAATATAAGGCTCGAAGCATAGGTTAAAAATTTTAGCTGCCCAATTCGGTAATGGCCTTGCTCATGCGGTCGTCGTGGGCCTGGATAACTCGTTGATTGGCCTCATACATACGCATGGCCGAAATCAAATTGGCCATCTCGACTGCGGAGGAAGTATTGGCTGACTCGAGAAAGCCCTGGCGCACAGTTGTTCCCGGAGCTTCTTCGGCGCGCAGAGCAGGAGAATTGGCAAGGAAGAGACCGTTGCTTGTGGGCGTGAGCAAATTTGGTTTTTCGAAATCGACAACCCGCAATTTGCCCTTCAAATCAGAACCCTGGCTGATTTCGCCGGTGGCTGAGATGCTAATCGGCGAATGGTTGCTGGGATCGAGTTGAATGGGGCCGCCCTCACCGAGAACGGGATAACCTTGTTTGGTGGTCAATTCGCCAGTTGAGTTGACGCGCAGTTCTCCATCACGCGTGTAGGCAGTGTTGCCATCCGGCATCTGCACAGCGAGAAATCCGGGGCCTTCGAGCGCCACGTCAGTGTTCACGCCCGTTGTTTTAAGCTCGCCCTGACGGAAATTGGTGACGGCAACGGCTTGTGGAAGCAAGACCGGCTTGGCACCGTGGACCGGTGGAAGCCCGGCCTGAACGGCGCTGAAGGAAAGCTCCTGCTTCTTGTATCCAGGGATGGAGCCTGCGGCGATATTTTGGGAAATAAGTTCCTGCCAGCGGGCATTGGCGCTCATTGCAGCCGCATTCTGGAATAAACTGACATTCATCGTGGCAAAGTTGAGCAATGGCTATGCCATTGGGAAAATTGTGCAGCGAACAGAGGATTAGGGGTAAAAAAGGGACGCATAAGGAAAAATCTGCAGGTAAGAAGTGGCTTCTGGAAACCGAAACAACTAGGCTATATAGAATCCTCTTGAGCTTTGACCAGCTTTGACCAGCTTTGACCAGCTTTGACCAGCTTTGACCAGCTTTGACGAGAAGTGAGGACAAGGACCAAAGACCAAAGCCAACGACCCCTGAACAGGATAAAGATTGGTGTTTAAGATTAGGATTAAGAGGAAGGGATAGGTATATACACTCTGTAAGGGTGCAAATGGTGCAAACCCCGCAAGCACCCTTGATTTTATTGTACATTTTTGGGGTGCCAGGGTGCAAACCGGGTGGAAGGAGGGTGCAAAAACAGCATTCATCTGAGCTGGAGCGTGGCCAACCAAGGAGCATGGCGGCCGCGAGAGCCCACTATATAACAACCGAGATGCGCCCGATTCGTGGAGCCTGATTATAGAGCTTGCCAACATTGGAGGCTGAGATAAAAAATTCCGCCATGCAGTCCAGCAGCTTTGCTGGACTGTCTTCAGCAAACAGCACTTAAGGAAAGGAAAACGAACAGCCATGAATAATAAAGGACTATCAATTGCATTGATCGGTTTGGCGGGACTTGCCATTTCAGCGCAAGCCGAGAACCCAGTGCAACTTTCACTTTGGCCCCCGAGCGCCCAACTGGTGCCAGACACCGAGTCAGTCCGCGGTGTGAGATTGAGCATTAATGGTCGGAATGTAGATATGACAGGTTTGGACATTGGTATAGCGAACCAAACGACAGGCGATTTCTCCGGGTTCGGGCTGAGCTTTATCAATCTCGTAGATGGCAATATGAAAGGAGTGCAGTGGGGATATTATGGATATACGAGGGTTGCCGGAGACGCTTACGGGTGGACCTCCGGGCTGGTTTCGCATGTGAAAGGTGATAACCAGGGATTACAGGACGGAATTGTAAGCATGACTTATGGGCGCTTTCAGGGACTGCAAGCGAGCGTGGCATGGAACCACACCGGTGATGAAATGCACGGCGTGCAGCTCGGGTTTGTAAATACGGCGCTGTCAGTGCGCGGGATGCAATTGGGCATTGTCAATTATACCGAGCGGATGTATGGCATCCAGATTGGCCTGTGGAACCAAATCAATGAAAACGAGAAGCTGAAGGTGTTGCCTTTTTTCAATTGGCGCTTTTAATGGGGCCCACATGTTTCAATACACCACACTGGCAAAGAACAAGCAATGGCAACCTGGGCCGTATCCAGGAGTCGAATTGCTTGTGCTGCATAAGAACGAACAGACAGGGGGCGTGACCGTCCTCCGCAAATTCAAATCTGGGGCCACAATTCCAGCGCATACGCATGCGCAGGCGAATGAACATGTGTACGTGCTCTCGGGCGAATGGGAAGAGGCCGGCGTGACATATACAACTGGCGCGTATTTCTTCGCAC
>DASWRJ010000199.1:0-2566 GCA_036403255.1 Verrucomicrobiia bacterium | reverse complement strand
CGTTAAAGCCCATGACGCGCTGGCCAAGCCGGCGCTGAATAATTTTTTCAAGCCCAACAAAAGCGCCACCGCAAACAAAGAGTATGCTGGTCGTATTGACGCGAATGTATTCCTGCTGTGGATGTTTCCGGCCACCTTGGGGCGGAACATTGCAAACCGTGCCTTCAAGGATTTTCAGCAGCGCCTGTTGCACGCCCTCGCCCGAAACGTCGCGAGTCAATGACACGTTTTCGGTTTTGCGCGCAATTTTATCGATTTCATCGATATATACGATGCCGCGCTGTGCCTTCTTCACGTCGTAATCCGCGTTCTGCAGCAGCCGGAGAATGATATTCTCCACGTCCTCGCCGACATACCCGGCTTCAGTCAAAGTGGTGGCGTCGGCTATGGCGAAGGGGACATCCAGTGTCCGCGCCAGGCTTCTGGCGAGCAGTGTTTTGCCCGATCCTGTATTGCCGATGAGCAGGATGTTGCTCTTTTCGATTTCGACTTCGCTCCCCTTGTTCGTGGACCATTCTTCCTGGCCCCGAGGCGCCTCGTGCAGGATGCGCTTGTAATGGTTATGCACCGCTACGGACAAAGTTTTTTTCGCGTGCTCCTGCCCGACGCAATGGACATCCAAATGCCGTTTGATGTCGGATGGTTTGGGCACCGCCTGCAATGGGGCTGGCGGAGGAGCGGTCTTGCGCGCCTCGGTCACCATCTCCTTGTCCAACACGTTCTTGCAAAGAACGACGCAATTATCGCAGATGTAAACGCCAGGACCGGCGATCAGTTTTTTTACTTCGGCATGTGATTTGCCGCAAAAGCTGCACAGAGTAATGTTTGTTGGACGCGCCATGTAATTTAGGATTAGTCTTTTTTCTCGAGCGGGGAGGGAATTTCCTTCCGTGATTTGACGACTTCGTCCACTAATCCATACGCTTTGGCTTCATCTGGAGTCATGAAATTGTCCCGGTCGCAATCTTTCTCCACCTGCTCGATAGGCCGGCCCGTGTGGTGAGAAATGATGCCATTCAAGCGTTGCTTCAGCCGCAGCATGTAACGAACCCGGATTTCCACATCGCTCGCCTGCCCTTCCGCCCCGCCGAGGACCTGGTGAATCATGATGTTCGCGTTCGGCAATGCGTAACGTTTGCCTTTGGTGCCGCCGCAGAGCAGCACGGCGCCCATGCTGGCCGCCTGCCCGATGCAATATGTATTCATATCGCAGGTCAGAAACTGCATGGTATCGTAAATGGCTAAACCGGCCGTGACGCTGCCGCCGGGGGAATTGATATAAAGATGGATATCCTTCTTCGGGTCAGTCATTTGCAGAAACAGCAACTGGGCAATAATTGCATTGGCGACCATATCGTCCACTGGAGTGCCCAGAAAGACGATTCGATCTACCAGCAGGCGCGAATAAATGTCATAAGCGCGCTCGCCGCGGCCAGTCTGCTCCACTACATACGGAATAAAATTCTGCATAATCTCACTGTTCACCAATTGAATTGCCGCAACCTATCCAATGATGGGAAAACCGTCAAGCGTGGCTCCCTCTGTCTCGGCTCTAAGTAAATCCCGGAGCGAAGGGCATTCTTGAAGCATTCCGCACCTCTTCAATGCAGGAATGTAAGTGATTTTGTGGTCTGTCGCATCTTTATTTATTTAATCCGCGATACTGCCGCCAAATCTTCAGCAAAGCATGCGCAAACTGTTGTGGTTGTTCAGCCATCCATTGATTTATCTGCTCGGGAGCGAACCAGCCCCCGGTTTCGATTTCTTCAGGGTGCAGCGTAAAGGGGCCTTCCGCTTGCTGCCGATATACCCAGACGAATTCCTGGCCTGTCTCCTCGCAGGCGGTAAGCTTGAACAGCCGCTCGCCCGGCGAATCCGTGCGCCAGCCAAGCTCCTCCCGGAGTTCCCGCACGGCGCAAGCATCATAGGTTTCCCCCGTATCCACGTGTCCGCTGGCCGAGGAATCCCATGCGCCGGGAAAGGTGTCCTTCACCATCGCTCGCTTTTGCAGAAAAAGGTCTCCCCGGGCGTTGAACACCAAAATGTGAACCGCCCGATGCCTTAATCCGCGACGATGCACCTCGCTGCGCCGCTCCTGGCCAATGACCTGATCATTCGCATCGACGACATCGAAGATTTCTTCGCTCATAATGTTGCGAGGCGTTTGGCTATTTCCACAAAAGTCTCAAGGGTCACGTTCTCAGCTCGAATCTGGAGGTCTAAGTTCAGAGACGCAAATAGTGGCTTCAACTTCTCCTCTGACCAATCTTCCTTCAACAGCTTATATAGCATTTTACGGCGCTGACTGAACCCGCGACGAATTACCTTATCAAAGACCACACGTTCGGATTCGTTCATCAATGGCGTGCCGTGCAAACGCAGCTTCACACAAGCCGAGTCCACGTCAGGCGCAGGGAAGAAGCAACTTGCTGGTATTTTAAAAAGCCCATCCGGCCGAAACTTGCTTTGCACAAGCAACGTCAGCAGGCCGTAATCCTCGCTCCCGGCCTGGGCCATCAATCGCTTGGCTACTTCGAGTTGCAGTGTCGCAACGATCAGCGCTGGT
>DASWRJ010000198.1:0-4181 GCA_036403255.1 Verrucomicrobiia bacterium | reverse complement strand
ACAGTCTCCATCCCTTGCTGATGATCCAGATAAACAACCGTTGTATCGGAAACCACAGGCGAGGCGAGTCCTTCGCCGATCTTCATGCGCCAAATCACTTTGGGTTCCATCGCCAAAGATTTTGGCATCGGAACGCCACTTGGAACATGGGCTGTGCGGCCGGGACCACGCCATTGCCCCCACTCATCAGCGTTGGCCGCAATTGAGAAGGCGTAGAGCAAAGCTGCAGCAAGAATTTGCCAAATGTGGAACATACATCCAGTTCATCCCGGGGAGTGCATTTGGGTCAAGGAATTACGAAGCTTTCGTGTCCGCACTGGGCGATGGGACTGGCTTGCAAAAGGGGCGGGGAAGGTAAATAATACGTGTAGGTATTATTTTATTGAACTTCAGGTTCGCTCGGTGTTTACTTGCGGTTGTCGGGTTAGACATGCGTTTATGACAAAGCAAACGTGGAAATTCCTTGCAGTTTTAGGCGCCGCGTATGGTTTACTGGCATTACCTGGCCCAAGCGCGGCCGAGATGAGTTCCGCGGCCCCCGATAGCTGGCCCATGTTCCGTGGCCAGCCTTCATTGACCGGCGTATCCGGCAGTCAATTACCCGAAAAGCTCTCCCTGCTTTGGACCTTCAAAACCAAAGGTGCGGTTAAATCTTCCCCAGCCATTTTTCAAGAGCGGGTTTATGTCGGCTCTGCGGATACCAATGTCTATGCCATAAGTTTAAAGGACGGCAAAAAGCTTTGGTCGCATACCACGAAAGGGCAAGTCGAGTCTTCCCCACTTGTGTTGGGCAATCGTGTGATGATCGGCTCTGAAGATGGATGGCTCTACGCACTGGATGCAGCCTCCGGCAAGGAGCTTTGGAAGTATGAAACGGGCGATAAGATCTTAGGCGCTCCGAATTGGGTAAAATCGCCAAAAGGCGATGGCGATTGGGTGTTGGTGGGGAGTTATGATTACAAATTGCATTGCGTCGATGCCGCCACTGGCAAAAGCAATTGGGTGTATGAGAGCGGCAATTATATCAATGGCGCGCCAGCCGTAGCGAATGGCCAAACAGTCTTTGGAGGATGCGACGCGGTCTTGCATGTGATTGGCTTGGCAAACGGACAACAGGTAAAAGAGATCGAAGGTGGCGCTTACATAGCCGCTTCGGTTGCGCTGCAAAATGGGCGCGCGTATTATGGCCATTACGAAAATGCTTTCCTCTGTGTTGATTTGGAGAAGGCGACGAACCTCTGGACATTTCACGAGCGCGATTTTCCGTATTTTTCATCCCCTGCCGTGGTAACTGATCGGGTGGTCTTCGGTGGACGTGACAAACGGCTGCACTGTTTGAAAATCTCCAATGGACAGCCGCTCTGGAGTTTTTCCACCCGCGGCAAAGTGGATAGTTCACCCACAATCTGCGGTGACAAGGTGGTAGTCGGCTCTGATGACGGGCGGATTTACATGGTCTCCCTCGCATCAGGAAAGGAGCTGTGGTCTTATGAAGTCGGTCAACCGATTGGGAGTTCGCCCGCCGTAGCCTCGGGTAAAGTCGTCGTCGGGTGCGACGACGGCAACATCTATGCTTTCGGATCAAAGTGATTTATGAGCGCCAGCACGGTCATGCCAGAACATCCGCCAGCGCCTCCCTTGCAAAAGGAGACAACGGTAGGAAATTATTTCGTCTCCAACTATCCCCCGTTTTCCTTCTGGAAGCCGGAACGGATCGATGACTTTTATGGGGCCTTGGAGCGCGCCCCCAAGCCGGGCACGCCGCTGGGCATTTACATGCATATTCCGTTTTGCCGCAAGCGCTGCCACTTCTGCTATTTCAAAGTTTATACCGACAAAGATTCAGCCGCCATTCGAGCTTACATCGATGCCGCCATTCACGAGCTTTCCATTTATGCGGCCAAGCCATTTGTCGGCGGACGCAAACCGAACTTCGTCTATTTTGGCGGTGGCACGCCGAGTTATTTGTCCGTTGATCAGCTTCGGCATCTAACGGATTCCATGAAAGCCTTGCTGCCGTGGGATGAAGTCGAGGAAGTGACATTCGAAGCCGAACCCGGCACACTCACGGATCACAAATTGCGCGCTATCCGAGATCTGGGAGTGACACGATTGAGCCTCGGAGTCGAGAATTTCGACGATCACATTTTGGAGATAAATGGCCGCGCTCATCACAGCAAAGAGATTGCGCGCGCTTATGATTTCGCGCGCGAAATTGGCTTCCCGCAAATCAACATCGATTTAATTGCCGGTATGGTAGAAGAGACCGAGCCGAATTGGCGCGAGAATATCCGCAAGACCGTCGAAATGGCGCCCGACAGCGTGACCATTTACGAGATGGAAATTCCTTACAACACAACCATTTATCAGAAGATGAAGGCCGAGGGGAAACTCGTTGCGCCAGTGGCCGATTGGGAAACGAAGCGCCACTGGGTCGATTACGCCTGGAACGAACTCATCAAAGCTGGGTACACAATTTCGAGCGCCTACACCGCCGTGCGCGATCCGGCCCGGACCAAATTCATCTACCGCGATCGTCTTTGGGCTGGGGCAGATTTGCTCTCGATAGGTGTCGCCTCATTCGGGCACATCGGCGGGACACATTACCAGAACCATCACGACTTCGAACCGTACCTTGCGAAAATCACATCGGGTCAGTTGCCTGTTTACCGCGCGTTGACTCCAACCAGCGAAGAAATGTATATCCGCGAATTTATTTTGCAGATCAAATTAGGCAAAGTGAGCCGAAACTATTTTGCCCAAAAATTCGGCAAGGACCCCTGCACACAATTTTCCCGACCCATCCAGACGCTGAAGGACTGGGGATTTTTAAGTGTAGCTGGCGATGAAATTGCCATTAATCGCGAGGGAATGCTGCAAATTGACCGTTTGTTGCATGAGTTTTTCCTGCCGGAACATCGCAACGCCCGTTACGCCTGACGTGATGCCAGTCCCACAATCCATCAAAAAGACCGCCGAGCAGGACTTGGCGCATCCATTGGATGATTTTTATGGCCGCGCGGGTTTACCGCTGCCACCCATGGCGGAGGTGGACGCGCTCGAATTGCCGGAGCCGTATCGCTCGTTGCTTGCACACGAGCACGATATGACTTCCACGCTCGAAAAATTTCACGGCTCGCGCATTCATCTGCGGCTGCAAAGCAAGAGGCAGCAGGTTGCGAATTATTTTCGCGAAGTGGTCTTGGAATTGGATGGCAGCAATAAACCAGTGGAATTTGGCGCGATTAATATTCACCTCGATTTATTTCCCCAAGAAGCTCGGGACCGCATTTTGCAGGAGTACTTTCCACTTGGCCGTATTTTGAATGAAAGCGGCATGGTTTATTTCAGCCGGCCTGTTGCCTATTTGCGCTTTGCCTCCGACCTTTTGATAAACGAATTGCTCGGGCTGCATGGAGCGCAAATTTTATTCGGACGCCGCAATCAATTGCTCGATGCCCAGGAACGTTCGCTGGCTGAAATCATCGAAATTCTTCCCCCGGCCGAAACCAAGCGCGGCGCGCGGAAAGAAGGCGCGTAACGAATATGCCAGCACCACACGAATGTGACGTAATCATCATCGGCGGTGGACCGGCGGGGGCCGCCGCGGGAGCGGTGCTTGCCGAAAAAGGCCGGCGTGTTGTGATTCTGGAGCGCGAGAAGTTTCCGCGCTATCACATCGGTGAGTCGCTTTTGCCGTTCACTTACGAACCGCTGAAGCGGCTCGGGTTAATCGACAAGATGCGGCATTCGGCCTTCGTAAAAAAGTACAGTGTCCAATTCGTCTCCCCTTCCGGCAAGGCGAGCCAGCCATTTTATTTTTTCAATCGCTACGATCGCGACACAGTTGCCCAAACCTGGCAGGTGCTGCGTTCGGAATTCGATTGCATGATGCTGGAAAACGCCCGCGCGAAGGGTGTCGAAATTCTCGAGCAAACCAAGGTGAACCGGCTGGTCATGGACGGTGAAAAGGTGGTTGGAGTGCGAGCGGAAGATGATCTCGGAACTGAGCTGGAGTTTCGCGCGCCCATGACACTGGATTGCACCGGCAAGGAGTCTTTTGCTGCGGTGCGAAAAAACTGGCGGGTCAAAGACCCGTTTCTGAACAAAGTGGCGGTTTGGACCTATTACAAAGGAGCCTTGCGCGATCCGGGTATTGATGAAGGCGGCACCACTGTGGC
>DASWRJ010000197.1:0-4242 GCA_036403255.1 Verrucomicrobiia bacterium | reverse complement strand
ACAGTGCGATGGACTGCTTTGCGTCCGGCCACAGCGAAATCCAATTCACCGCTACTGACCGTGCAACCGGATGATTCGGTATTCGCCAGCGGCGACATCAGCAAGAGCGACACCTACGAACTTGCCTTCGGCAAATTGCCTGAACGAATTACCGCGATTCGCCTGGAAGTGTTGCCGGATGAACGCCTGCCGGCGCATGGCCCGGGCCTTTGTTACTATGAAGGGCCGAAAGGCGACTTTTTCATGGGTGAGTTTCAGGTTTGGGCGGATGGGCAGCCAGTGAAATTTGCGAAAGCCACAGAAAGTTACGCGAAGAATAATTTTGGCGGCGTGGCCAGCGCAATGGCGGCGGTGGACGGCGATCCGCAAACCGGCTGGAGCTGCGCCGGGAGGATGGGCGAGGCGCACGAGGCGGTGTTCGTGCCAGCGGAAGCTATTCAGGCGAGCAAGCTGGAGGTGAAGATGTTGTTCGGGCGGCATTACGCGTGTTCGCTGGGACGATTTCGGATTTCAGTCACGAGCGACGCTGGCAAGCCTGAGGCCCGCGAGATTCCTGGGGATTTAGAGCGCTTGCTCATGCTGCCAGATGATGCGCTGACTGCGGCGCAACGACTGGAGCTGCGCCAGCAATTTCTGATCACATCATCTGAACTCGCGGAAGAGGCAAAAAACATTCGCGAACTCCGTAAACCGCCCGCTTACCCGACTACCCTGGTGCTGCGCGAGCGTCCGGCGGAAAATCCGCGTCCGACGTTCGTCCATAACCGGGGCGAATATTTGCAAACCAAAGAGCGCGTGGAACCGGGCGTGCCAGAGTTTCTGCCACCGCTGCCGGCAAATGCAGGAAAGGATCGATTGGCTTTTGCGCGCTGGCAGGTCTCAACTGAAAATCCGCTGACGGCGCGCGTAGTCGTCAATCGTCATTGGGCCGCCTTTTTTGGGAATGGATTTGTGCGCACGCAGAATGATTTTGGATTCCAGGGCGAACTGCCAACGCACCCGGAATTGCTGGATTGGCTGGCGATTGAATTCATGAAACAAGGCTGGTCCACGAAAAAGCTCCACCGCATGATCGTGACGAGTTCGACTTATCGGCAGGCCTCGCGAGTCACACCGGAAGTGCTCGCGCGCGATCCGCAAAATCGGCTCTTCGCACATGGGCAGCGCGTGCGCCTTGAGGCTGAATTAATTCGCGATGCGGCGCTCCGAGCCAGCGGCTTGCTCTCGGATAAAATGTTTGGGCCGCCCGTGCGACCACCGCAGCCGGTGGGGGTCACCGAAGTGGCTTATGGGTCACCCTCCTGGGACACGAGCACGGGCGAAGATCGGTATCGACGCTCGCTTTACACGTTTCAAAAGCGGAGCGCGCCCTTTGCCATGCTGAATATCTTTGACGCGCCTTCCGGGGAAAACTGCGTGGCGCGCCGCGAGGTGTCGAATACGCCTCTGCAATCGCTCACGATTTTGAATGATGTTGCGTTCATGGAAGCGGCGAGGAAATTTGGGGAACTTGTAGCAGCTCAGCCTGGCACCGATCGGGAAAAGACCGCGTATATTTTTCGCCGCGCTTTGACGCGCCCTGCTCAACCTGCGGAGTTGGAAAAAATTATTGAATTTGCTGAGTCACAACGCAAGCGTCTGAAAAACGGAGAGATTAAGGCCTCAGAGATCGTCCCAACCTCCAAAAATCAGGGCATTGAACAGGCAGTTTGGACCCTCACCGCGCGCGCGATATTTAACGTTGATGAACTTGTGACCAAAGGCTGATTTATGAACTGTCAAAACCATCTGCTTAATGAGCGTGGCCTTCCCCTCAGCCGCCGGTGGTTCCTGCGCGAATGCGGCATCGGCTTGGGCAAGATCGGCTTGGCCGCGCTGCTGACCGACGCCTTTGCGAGCCGCTCGATGGCAGCGACCGCGCCCACGAATCCACTCGCGCCGCGCAAGCCGCATTTCCCTGGCAAAGCAAAAGCGGTCATTCACCTGTTTATGGCGGGCGCGCCGTCGCAGCTCGATTTGTTCGATAGCAAACCTGAACTTGCCAAGCTGGATGGCAAACCACTCCCACCATCAGTCATTGGCGGGCAGCGGTATGCGTTTATTCGACCGGATGCCGCGGTGATGGCCCCGCGTTTTAAATTCAAGAAATACGGTCAGAGTGGTGCGGAGATAAGCGAGATGCTGCCGCACATTGGAAGCATTGCCGATGATATTTGCCTGATAAAATCGGTCACGACGGACCAATTCAATCATGCGCCCGCACAAATTTTCTTTAACACCGGATTTTCACAGCCAGGCCGTCCGAGCATTGGGTCGTGGGTGACCTACGGACTCGGTTCCGAGGCCAGGGACCTGCCCGGATTTGTAGTCATGAGCACCGGCTCCGGCATCAGCGGTGGCGTGGCCAATTGGTCAAGCGGATTTCTGCCGACCACCTACACGGGAGTGCGCCTGCGCAACCAGGGCGATCCGATTCTGGATGTGGCGAGCCCGAAAGGCGTGGACGCCCGGTTGCAGCGCGACACGCTGGATCTGGTCCGATCGTTGAACGAGCAGCAACTCGCGCAAATTGGCGATCCGGAAATCGCAACACGGATCAATTCCTACGAAATGGCCTTTCGCCTCCAGACCAGCGCACCGGAAGTGATGGATTTAAAAAGCGAAAGCAAAGCGACTCTCGAACTTTACGGCTGCGACCCGGACAAGCCGTCATTTGCCCGTGCTTGCCTGTTGGCGCGGCGGATGATCGAGCGCGGGGTGCGCTTCATAAATATTTACCACGAGGGCTGGGATGCACACAGCGACCTTGTGGGAAACCATACCGGGAACTGCAAAGCCACCGACCAGGCGAGCGCGGCGCTAGTGAAAGATCTCAAGCAACGAGGCCTGCTCGATTCAACGCTGGTTGTTTGGGGGGGTGAATTTGGCCGCACGCCGATGGTCGAGACGAATCCGAGCCTCGGCCGATCAATGGGCCGGGATCATCATCCGCAGGCTTACACGATTTGGATGGCGGGCGGCGGCATTGCGCCTGGGCTCAGTTTTGGCGGCACTGATGAACTGGGATTCCATGCGGTGGAGAATCCGGTGCACGTGCACGATGTGCAGGCCACGATTCTGCATTGTCTCGGGCTGGACCATGAGCGCCTCACGTTTGAGTTTCAGGGGCGGCGCTATCGGTTGACGGATGTTTATGGGCAGGTGGTTAAACCCGTGCTCGCGTGATGGCGCGATTTGGCCAGTGATCCACCTTGGGGACTGAAAATCGCAAAGAACGCACGGCCAGTTTTTTAGCGGAACTCAATGCGGCGCGGAATCCACATGAACTGCGACCGGCATGTGCTCCGCAGCTTTAATCTTTGCAGGCCGAATGCAGATAAAGTAAACAGCGGCTATAAGGGCAGACCAATAAACTAACGCTGCAACGCATGAGCGCGCGAACGTAAGCTGAAATTGGCGATAAATGACCCAAATTGAGAACAATAAATCCACCGCTAACACCCATGACCCAATGTATGGTTTGAGCAGGATTGGGGAAAAATACGCTTCGACGTTCATCAGAAAGACGGCCAGAATTGCTTTGCCTAAACTAAATTCCCGGCCGACCGGTGCCAGCAGGTGGGCCATGAACCATAAGAGCCCCCCGCACGCGAGGTAAGGCACAATCAGAAATAGGAAAGGAACCATAATAGTTGTCGAATAAAAGGTGCGATAAAGTAATTGCCCACCTGAATGGTGTTATCGGCAGTCCGGAGCGATCGCCAAAGTTGGAATCGCCTGACTTTTATTTTTGAGGGCAGCGTTATTGCCTCAAGATGTTTATGGCCAGGCGGTGAAGGGGCTCCTGATATGTCGAGGTGGGCATTCATCGATTCCTGGCAGCTTGAGGTAAATTATTCCGCATTGCAGCGGAGCCCCAAAAAAGCTACCATTGCGCTATGCTATCCTCGGTACTAACGACTCCCGAAAAGGTGGCAGCATGCGTCGAACACTTGCGACCCGCGCCGCTAGCGAATGGAGCTGAACCTGAGGAGCGTGTGGTTATTTCCGGAATTTCATGGGATGACTACCTGGCTTTTGATAAGTCATTGGGCGATGATCGACCTGATCCACGGCTCTTTTATCTTGAAGGTGAACTCGAAATAATGACCACATCAAACGAACATGAGCGGATTAAAAAGTGGATTAGCGGTTTGCTTGATATTTATTTCGACGAAATTGCCCAGGAGATAAATCCGCGTG
>DASWRJ010000196.1:0-5956 GCA_036403255.1 Verrucomicrobiia bacterium | reverse complement strand
TTCGACGGCGAGAGGCTTTCGGAAAAAATAGCAACTACATGTTGCGCTTTGATCGCCTCGCGCAAAGCGCGCAAATGCTGCGCTGATGGGCTGACGTCAGGCACTTGTTCAATGACTCCAGCAAGTCTTAAGTGGTAACGGCGCGCAAAATAATCAAAGGCGTTGTGGGTGGTTACGATCGCCATATCCCTGGCAAAATTAAGCCGCGCCGAAAGTTCTTGGTCCAGGGCATCCAGTCGTTTGCAATAAGCAGCGGCGTTGTGTGCATAGACTTCGGCATTTGAGGGGTTCGCCTTTTGCATGGCTGCGAGGATATTAGTGACCTCACGTTGAAAAAGAACGGGGTTAAGCCATATATGCGGATTGGGGAACCGCTGCTGCTTGCCGCGCTCTCCCTGAAGTTCTGAGTTATAAATTACTTCCTGGTCCAGACCCTCGGTTCCTTCAACAAGGCCTTTTTTCGTTCGTGCGTCGGTTACTTTGCTTAACCACGATTCCAGACCGAGTCCATTAATCACGAGCAAATCCGCTCGCTCCAGTTTCTGCAAATCGCGCCGGGAGAGTTGATAATCATGGGGGCTTGCCTGCCCAGACAGAAAGTTTTCCACCTCGGCGTGATCACCGGCGATGTTCGAAGCGGCGCAGTAAAGCGGAAGAAAACTGGTGAGGACATGCAAACGCGAGGAAGGCTGCGGAGCCGCCTCGGACATAGCCGCGGCAAGCAGAAGTAATCCCACCGTCAACCCGAGGCATTTCATGGAAAAAGATAGTCCCGGAACAAGCCAACTGCAAATCGTTTGCAAGTAGCATCCAAAGAAAAACCCGCGGTGAATTGCGGGTTCTCAAAATCCTATCGCATCAGGAGCATCTGTCGTGCGCGCTTAATGGCCCGATTCAACGCCCGCTGATAATGGGCCGGCAAGCCTGTGTATTTCCGGGGCAATATACGACCCTGGTCAGTCACGAACTGCCGAAGCAAGTTGGTGTTTTTGTAATCCAACGCGTCCACAGTAAAATCAATTTTGGGCTTCGGTCGCGGCGTGCGTTTCTCCATCGTGGAAGATTTCCGCTTATCGTTCCGGTCTGTATGCGTCTTGCGTGGCATAAATTATTTAATTTCTTTGTGCAGCGTGTGCCGGCGGAGAAATGGATTGTACTTCTTAATTTCGAGCTTCTCGGTTTTCAGCTTTTTATTTCGAGTGGTAGTGTAGCGTGAAGGAGATTTTCCCTCTTTGCGCGCCTCGGTACATTCGATTGTGACAATTTCTCTCGCCATAAATTATTCTTTTTCTTTTGCTGGTTTCTCCTCCGCCTCTTCTTCGTCGCCTTCGACTTCCACCGCTCCGGCGCTATCCACGCTGCCAAGAGTGCCCAGTCGGCGCTGGCGCAATGCCCCCTCGCGCTCGAGTTGCGCCTGGGCTTCAACAGTGAACCGCGTCCACGGAATTGCTTGCAGGCGAGCTTTGGGAATGGCCTTTCCCGTCAATTCACAGACACCGTAGGTGTTCTTCTCGATGCGCTTGAGCGCCTCTTCGATTTCGTAAATGGCATCCTGATCCGAAGAAAGAAGGCTCAATGCGAAATCGCGATCAAAATTATCGGTGCCCGAATCCGCCATGTGCAAGCTATAGCTCGACATTTCCTCGGCGGATTCTTTGGCCAGCCCGTTCATCTGGTTCATCAGCCGTTCGCGCAACTCGAGCAAATTCTCGTAATATTTAGCCCATTCAGCAGGAATTTTAGCCGCTTTCGCCGCGGAAAACGATTTCCCGCTATTGCCGACCTGTCCAAGGATGGACGCCGCTGTGGCCGAGCTCCGCTGCTGCTTGCCATGTTTAGCGACCGGTGCGGGCGCGCTCGGCTTCTTCACGTTTTTTTTGTTCGTAGTCACGTCAAACTTGCTTTTTCCAGCCTTCGTCTTAATCAATAAAGGCTTCGGCAAAATTACTCTGCCGGTTTAAGAGTGGGCGAATTTATCAAAGGGGGGCCGATTTGCCACAAAAATTTTAAGATTTTTTTGCACGCTCAAAGCAAGCAAAATGGATGAAATTCGCTCAAACTCGAAGAATTCCTCATTATTGAAGAACAACTCAACAACCTCGCAACTCAACTACCCCTTCTCGATGCAGGCATAGGCATTGTGATTGTGGATGCTTTCCTGATTTTCGGCTTCCACCTTGTACCAGGTTACATACGGGTGTGCATTCAATTTTTGCGCCACATTCCGCACCAAATCTTCCACAAAGACTGGGTTTTCGTAGGCTCGCTCGGTGACCGCCTTTTCATCCTCGCGTTTGAGCAGGGAAAACAGTTCGGAACTCGCCGAACTCTCCATAATGGCAATTAAATCCTCGATCCATATCGCTTTCGTCGAGCGAATCCGGACGGATACTTCGCCCCGCTGATTATGCGCCCCGTACTTGCTTATCGCCTTTGAGCATGGGCACAGCGTCGTCACGTTGGCTTTGACCGTAAGCACGAAATCGATCTCCTTGCCAGTCGCAGTGGCATCGAACCGCGCCGTGTAATCCATGACGCTTTCCATTCCCGACACTGGCGCTTTCTTGGTCATGAAATACGGAAATTCCATCTCCAAATGGCTCGTCTGCGCGTGCAGCCGTTTTTGCATGGCCATGAGAATGTCATTGATATTCTCCACGTGGACCATGCTGCCATGCGCATTGAGGACTTCGATGAAGCGGCTCATGTGTGTTCCCTTAAACTCCATGGGCAAATCCACAAACATCCCAATCGTCGCCACGGTATTCTGGACGCTTCGCGCCTTGTCCCGGATCTGAATTGGGAAACGCAAGCCGCGCACGCCCACTTTGTCGATCCGTAGCTTCCGATCGTCGAACTCGCTTTGTTTATCGTGCAATCGCGTTTTGCCTGGGTTCTGTTCGATCGCAGCAGAATCAGAGGAATGGCCGTTGTGGCTCGATTTCAGCATGTCTAACATTAACAACCCGGTGGCCAATTGCAAAAAATTTTGAAATTGCGGGAATCCAGCCTGATCCAGCAAAATCCAGCCCCGCACATGAATACTTCTGCTGCCATTCGAAAGGCCCTGCTCCTCTGCCTTTTCCCAATGTTCCTGCTGCCTGCTCATGCCGCCGAGACCTTCCGAATCGGCGCATTCAACCTCAATAATTACCTCGATGCTCCCGCCGGGACGCGACCCCTGAAATCGCCAGAATCCAGGGCCAAAGTCCGCGAAAGCATCCGGGCGCTTGACGCTCATGTGCTCGCACTTGAAGAAATGGGCAGCACCAACGCACTGCTCGAACTGCGCGCCTCCCTGAAGAACGAAGGCTTGGATTATCCTTTTTGGGAGCATGTCAGCGGGCGTGACACGAACATCCACGTTGCCATCTTGAGCTGTTTTCCCATTACAGCTCGCCGGCCACACACCAATGAAACGTTCCTCCTCTTCGGCAGGCGATTTGGCGTGAGCCGCGGATTCGCTGAGGTGGACATCCGAGTAAATGATCATTACTCCTTCACCCTGCTCGCGGTTCATTTGAAATCTCGTCTTGCTATCGGCGAAGCTGACCAGGCGGATTTGCGCGAACAGGAAGCCATCCTCCTCCGCGAAAAAATTGATCAGATTCTAAATGCCAATCCCAAAGCCAATCTCGCCGTAGTTGGCGATTTCAATGACACCAAAGATTCCAAGCCGCTCCGCACCATCATTGGCCGCTACAAAAACGCTCTCGTGGACACCCGTCCGGCCGAGGCCAACGGCGACGATCAAGCTAATCCCAATCCTCACTATGTCCCACCTCGCGTCACCTGGACTTATTTCTACGCCAAAGATGACACTTACAGCCGCATTGACTTTATCCTGCTCAGCCACGCGATGGCTCGGGAGTGGGACCCCGGCGGCACGCGTGTGCTCGCTCTTCCAAATTGGGGTATCGCCTCAGACCACCGGCCCGTCGTCGCCAGCTTCGAGGCCCGCGATAAATAGATTATCTCACGAGCGCGTAATCCTGCTCGACTTCATAGGGCTCCAGCAGCTTCTCAAAGCGTATGCCCATGCGCCTATCCTCGACTGCTGCCAGCCTGCGAAATTGGGCGCGCAGCCGATCTCTTGAGCCGCAGTAAAAAAAGTAAGCATTCGCGCCGCCTATTATTAGCCAGGCAGCGGCGATTTGCGTGGGCAAAGTTACGCGTCCCGAGCCCGAGTTCACCATCACGGTTACCACCACCAGGAAAACTATCAGCGGCAGAATCACCACTCGGAGCAATGTCCCCAGCGCTGCGCGCATGATATTCCTTCTCCAGAGCCCACGCCAAAGTCCCAGCCAAACCAGGGCGAGCGAATTGACCACGAGCGAAGTCACTATCGAAGCGATCACGACAAAAAATTCGGGCAACTCGGCCGTTGATATGGAGCTCTGCAATACCACCCACAAGAACGTCAACACATCGAACAATGCCACCGCTGCTACCAGCGGCATGAACTGTTGTTTCAGCGCCTTGAAGTGCCCGAATAATATCTCATCTACGCTGAGTGGTGTTGAAAGCAAGACCTCAAGTGATCCATTTACGCGTTCTTCGTGTAATCGGCGGCACGCTTCCCACGCCAGCCAAAATTGCAAAATGAACTGAAGGAAGAGCGCTCCAACGATGATCCAAAAGGCCAACATCTTGCGCATTCCGGTGCTCGGACCAATGGCCCAGACCAGCAGCGCCACGCCCAGCGAGCCCCAAATCCAGCCGCGCTGCGACTGTCGCGAAGTCAGCCATTCCACAGCGCTTCGCTCTCCGATCACGGATTTAACCCGTTGCCGCGCGCCTTTCCGGGATTCTTCCACTACGGCACGCCCCGGCGAAGGCAGTTTTACCTGCCAGCTTTGTGGCGCCCACCAACACGCCAGGCAGAGCATGGCCCAGCAAAAGAGCTGCACTCCCATTAAACTGCCTGGATAAAGCGCTGGCATGGCTCCGTAGTTCAAGTCGAATGCGAACTTAAAACTCGTCAACGGACTGAATATCCGGCCCAGCATTCCAGCCAGCGGCAGCAGGTAGGTCATGCCCATCACCAGAGCCGCCGTGGCCAGCATCGAGCGTTGTGCGCGCAGGCTCAATACGCTCATCAGCATGCCAACCGAGAGCGACAAAAATAAAGTGTTCGCCAGCACCAGCGACATCCGAGCCAATTCGCCTCCCGTCACTCCGCCCAAAAGCAGCGGTACTCCCAGCGCTGGAATCAGCGCCAGCAGCGAATAGAAGGCGCTCAGAGACGTGCCCAGCAATTTACCAAACACTACGTCGTATCCATGTAGATCCGTCAGAAAAAGCAAACCGAGGGTACCGTCTCGTTTCTCCGAGCTGATACAATCCGAAGTCAAAATCACCCCCGGCCACAGGCAATAGAAAAAACCGAGTGAACTCAAGACCATGAACAGCCGCTTCCCTAAAATCGTCGGGCTGACCAGCGCGCCTACGGTCATAATTGCCCACATCATGATGAGCACGCCTGCCACCGCTGCGCCGACCCTTGCCCAATAGGTCGCCCGTTTGCGGGTCGCAATCCGCAATTCGCGTTCGACTACGGGGAGAAAAGTCATGCTATGCTATGCCCAGGCTGAAGCAGCGCTGGATGTACTCTGAACGACTGTCCCGCTGAATCCAATCCCCAAAAAATGCGAAGCCTTTTTCTCGCCCAATAGATCAATATTCCATAGGGCACGAGCGCAAAGAAAAAGGTTAATCCGTACATGGATCGAAACGCGCCGTTATTGAACATCATAAATCGCGCTGGCGCCAATGTGCATACAATCCAGGGGAGTAGGTTCACCAGTAATATCGCTTTGCCAGCTGCAATGGCTGCGTTTTTGCTGTTTGTCGAGGCCCAGGCGCCCATCCACCCCAAACTGACCAACTTCAATATTCGTCGCGGGGCAACCACCATCAATGAAAGCAGCCAGGTAGGGTGAAATCGTGCGGG
>DASWRJ010000195.1:0-3251 GCA_036403255.1 Verrucomicrobiia bacterium | reverse complement strand
CCACCGACACTGCCGACGTCGGCAAACCGCTCTGCCTGATAATATCATCGATGCTCGTTTCGTCGTCGGTTTGCAAATGCCCATACACCTTTGATTCCGCCTCAGAAAGCTCTAACGCTGGCAGCACGCCCGTTTCTGAGGCTGCGGCGGGGCGGTTCGTTGTAGGGAACAAATACTCGAATTCGCTCAGAATGTCTTCTCCGCTTTCGCAAAGTTTTGCCCCTTTCTTGATCAACTCATGGCAGCCTTTGCTTCGCGGTGAGTCAATTCGCCCCGGCACCGCAAAAACTTGCCGTCCATACTCCGTTGCAAAATTCGCCGTAATCAATGCGCCACTGGTTAAATTGGCTTCGACCACCACGGTGCCCAGGGTCATTCCAGCCACAATCCGGTTTCGAATGGGAAAGGTCTGTTTGTCAGCTTGTCGGTTGAACGGAAATTGGGTTATCACCGCCCCATTGGCCGCGATGCGTTCGAACAGTTCGGCGTTCTCCGGTGGAAAGACAATATTTATGCCCGTGCCCAAAACACAAATAGTTCGCCCTTTTGCCGCCAGTGCCCCCTGATGCGCGGCCGTATCGATCCCCCGCGCTCCACCGCTCACCACCGTCACCCCCACATACGCAAGCTGGTAAGCCAATTTGCGGCCCACTTCCAAACCGTAATGCGTGGTTTGCCGGGACCCGACGAGACCCACCGCATTATTGTCTTTTGCGGTAATCTGCCCCTTCACATATAGAACCACCGGCGGGTCGTAAATTTCCCGGAGCAGCTTCGGGTATTCTTCGTCTTTCCAGGAAACCACTCGGCAGCCAAATTCCTTGATCCGCTTCAGTTCCGCCGGTAAATCGATCCGCGTCTCCCAATTCGCAATCGCTTCCGCCGTTTCCGGCCCAATCGAAGGAACACGCAGCAATTGCTCGCGTGAAGCCTTCAGAATGGCCGTCACGTCCCCGAAACAATCCATCAATTGCCGCACCCGAACCGGGCCGACATTTTCAATCAAATTCAGCGCCACGAAGGCTTCATTCGCTTCCACGCAAAACTGGATAATCGATCGGTATTTGAAGGGAAAGCGCAAAGCGCAGCCCCCAGGCCGTTACTCCACTAGCGCTCTTCTCCTGGCCTCACCTGCCTCGGCGCAACTTTCTTTTTTGACTGGGGTTTTATTCCCGGTCGCGGTGGCGTGGAAACACTACGTAGATGGGAACCACCTTCGTTATTTTAAGTTGAACTAGCGCGTTTTTTAAGTGTCCGATACATGCAGGCCGACAGTTTTTGGTGAGATTGTTTAATTGTGGCGCATTTTGCGTCACGCAGGTTCATGTGTTGTTCTTCTGAGCTTTTTGCTAATTCTCCAGTTCAGAGTTATACTGGATTATCTGCCCCGCGAGGGCATTGGAGGAGCAAACCCCTGCGACAAGTAATTTAGCGGTGAGCACCTTTCCATTTAAGGGAGAGGAGGGGACAAGCGATTCTTACCAACTGGCTAAAGGCCATTTTACAACCACATAACCCGGAATTTTTTATGAAGAAGAAGAAGCACGCCAAACCAGCGAAACCCAAAAAGGCGCTGGCGCAAAAAAATCATTCAAACCACGGCCGTAATTTTCAGGAGAAGGCCCCGCGGCACACTGCTCTTCATTGGCCAGCCAAAAACGCGAAACAAGTCGTGGCCGCGAAACGCCTCACTCCGGAATTGAAACATGTTTCCGTTGCTCCAGTCTCCAAACCGGTTCACAAAGAGCCGGAGGCTCCAAAGCCTGAAGATTTGGAAATCGAGCCGACAGCCGAGGAAGTCGAGCTGTCCGTCCCCGAGTTGCCGCCCATCAAAAAAGCTGCCGATCCCGCTGAAGATGCCACCGAGCCACCAGCCGATCTCGAGCCGGTCGAAGTAGTGGAAGCTCCCGTCAAAGCCGAAAAAGTTGACCGCTCCAGCGGAAATCCTGTTTACACGCTCTATTTGCGTGAAATCGGCCAGACCAAGCTTTTGACCCCGGCCGAGGAAATCGTCCTCGCCAAACGCATTCAGCAAGGCGACGACCAAGCACGTGAAGACATGATCAAGGCCAATTTGCGCCTGGTCGTGAAAATCGCGCGCGACTACGAGGAATATGGGCTTCCACTGCTCGATCTCATCAATGAAGGCAACATCGGCCTGATGAAGGCGGTCGAGCGCTTTGATCCCACTAAAGGTGCCAAGCTTTCGACTTATGCCTCCTGGTGGATTAAGCAGGCCATTCGCCGCGCTTTAGCCAACCAATCCAAGACCATCCGCTTGCCCGTGCATGTGGGCGACAAAATCAACCATATGCGGCGCGCGGCTGTGAAGTTCCAGGAGGAATTTGGCCGCGAACCCACCGACGAGGAATTGGCCATCGAGCTGGATACGACCCCCTTCCGTGTCGCGGAATTGCGCAGCGCGGCCATTCGCCCAGCCTCGCTCGATGCCCCTATCGGCGGCCCGGATGAGGATTCCAACGCCTTTGCCGATATTGTGCAGGACGAAAACGCCGAAACGCCATACCAGGAGCTCGAGGAAAAGACCAATACCGACCTCGTTCGCGAAGTGCTCTCGGCTTTGCCCGAGCGCGAGCAGACTATCCTCCGTTTCCGCTTCGGTTTGGACGGCGAGAATGAGCGGACCCTCGAGGAAGTAGGCCAGCAATTTGGCGTTACGCGCGAGCGCATCCGCCAAATCCAAAACATCGCCTTGAACAAATTGCGCAAAGCGATTCAAAAACGCGAAGCCATGAAGATGGCGGCCTAATCCATCATCTTCAGTTCATACAAATTCGGGCGGCCTTCTTGCCGCCCGTTTTTTTTACCCCACAGATTGTTTTCTCCTTTTTCACCAGGTTCTCCTAAATCGCCTAATTTTTCTGTACGTTCTATTTGTTCTATTTCTCCAGTTTCACCAGGTTTGTCTATTTCACCAGGCTCTCCAGGTACGTTAGAGACCGATCCGCATTTGTGCTAAACCTCATCACATGAGCGGGAATCTATATTCTGCCCGCATGGCGAGGCTTGGCCTCTGCGCGAAGCGCAATGGCCAGCACGCTAGTGCTCTTTGACATACATCCTGGTCCGCCAGGAGATCATCTTGAGTTCCTGAAGAGCGCGCCCTGTGCTCGGCAAAGCACGAGGCCTGCTGCCGATGGTGGTCGGCAGCCTCTTGTCCGAACTCATCTCGGGAAATGCTTTAGCCAAAGCGCCCGCACAATCTGACGCCTCGTCAGGTTGCCTGTGTC
>DASWRJ010000194.1:0-3808 GCA_036403255.1 Verrucomicrobiia bacterium | reverse complement strand
CGGCCCGGATTTGGCAGTATTACCGGCAGACGCCTGTTCCAAGCCGCCGCGAATAATTTGCACCAGAGTTTGTTGCAAAACAAGGGCTTCATCGAGATTGCTGAAAATCAGCCGTTGATTGCATTTCAGGAGCAAATCCATGGCCGAAACCAATTCCTCGAGTGAATAGCGACTTGCATGTTCAAGGGCTTTATAAAGCACATAGGGATTCATGGCCAGCGGATTAAATCGCTTATCTTCAGGGAGTTGGCTCGTGGGCACACGTGATAAGGAACTCTTAAAGCGATTGTAATCCTGCCGGCCTGATTGTATCCAGCCCTCGCGTATCATTTCCTTCAGGAAAATCATGGCCCGAATTTTCGTGATCAGCCCATAAAGCAATCCAATCTCGGATTTTTGGGTGTCGAAATTCATCTCCCATAATTCCTCATCCAGCCTCCGCAGCGCTGCGGGTAAATTGCGCTCTCCGAGGGCATCTGCCAGAGCAAAGGCCCGCGCCTGCTTATTCCGGGTGACGATCGCCTGGACATCCTCAATCGTAATCTCGGCCCGCTCGCCCACGTAAAGCGCGAGCTTCTCAATCTCACTAATTAACTGCCTGTTGTTTGGCCCCACATTCGCAACCAGCGCCGCCATGGCCTCATCAGAAATCTGTTTTTGTAATGTCCGAAGTTGCTTCTCTGCCGCCGCTTCGGCTACGCCCACCCAATCCTTGTCCTCAACGCTCCAGGCTACAAACGCCTCCACCTGCCCCATTTTTTCCAGCGCCTTGTAAAAGGTTTTTCGTTTATCTACCTTTCCAGCGCTGATAATTAGCCGCACATCCCGCCACTCAAACTCCTTCAGCTCTTGCGCCAGTTCAGCGAGCGAATCAGTAACATCACGGGCCATGGCCGCGCGCTCGTCTCCAAGGAAATTGCAATTTTGCAGCCAAACGACTTTCCCCCCACCGAAGAAGGGCAACGTTTGTAGCGCTTCACGCAATCGGTTCAAAGCTTTGAGGGCATCGCCACTATTCGAAACCTGGGCATCGATCATTTCGTGGTCCATGCAGCCGAGATCTTTGCACCATTGTTCATAAAGCTGGCGGGCGCGCTGTTTGACGCTGAATTCGTCATCTCCATGAATAAACGCCAAAGGCGCCTGGGTAGTCACTGCCGACGGGGGCATGCGAGGTTATTCGGTTTCGCCGCCGTTCTCGTTAATCTCTTCGAGCCACTTGGACATGTCTTCGACTTGCTGAAACAAAACGGAGGAGACATAAAGCGGCTTTTTCTGGGCGGTGGCGAGCGCGAGGCAATCGCTGGGGCGCGCGTCAATCTCGACCAGCTTGCGGCCCAATTCATTTTGCTGCTGAAGAATAAGCCGGGCGAAGTAGGTGGAATTTTTCAATTCCGTAATGACCACCCGCTCGACGTTGATGTTGAACCCCTTAAAAATGCTGTTCATCAAATCATGCGTCAGCGGACGTTCCTTCGGGGTGTCGCGCAGAAACATGCCGATGACGGCGCCCATGTTGTGCTCGACCTGGATGACGAAAACCTTTTCGTCGTTGCCGAGAAAGATGGCACAACCGCTGTTGGCGGGGAGAATGCCCCGAATCTCAACAGGCACTACATCATTCTTCATAACGTCAGTTTATGGCCCTAAATCTGAAAAAACAAGTCCGCGTTCTCCGCACTTTCGGTTGAGAGTTTCCGAGCAAAGCTGCATGATTGGGCCAAATGAATTTTCGTGAGAAAATCCTCTCCCGCGAGAGTTTGCCGGCTTGGCGCGATCAACTTCACAAGCGGGGCAAGAAACTCGTAGTCACCAATGGGTGTTTCGACCTCCTTCATCTGGGCCATGTTACGTATCTTGAAGCTGCGCGGAACGCCGGCGACGCCCTGCTGGTGGCTGTAAACAGCGACGAATCGGTCCGCATGATCAAAGGGCCAAATCGCCCAGTTAACAGCGAACAGGAACGCGCCGCCGTTCTCGCTGCGCTGGCTGCTGTAGATGGCGTTTGCATTTTCCCGGAGCCGAATGCCCTCAAACTGCTCGCGGAAGTTAAACCCGACATCTACGCAAAGGGAGGCGATTATACGATCGACACGATTAACCAGGAAGAACGCCGTCTCATAGAGCAACAAGGCGGCAGGGTCGTCGTCGTTGGCGGTGTGCCGGGGAAGTCTACCACTGGACTGCTCGAAAAACTCTCTCATTAATCAGACAAAATGAGCGCACCAGAACTTAACTACCTCGAGGACCTGCGCAAAACTATCCAGCGCCTGCACGGCTGCGATGCAAAACACCTCGAAACAGTACCTGTCCAGGAAAGCTTTCGAGGAAAAGTCACTTGGGAAGGTGATGTTGAGATTTTTAGGACGCTGGATCATCCCAAGGCCAAGCAATGCTTTGCTTGGCTACAGCGCATGAGTAACGGCTCGGAACGTTACGTCGCCATTCTCGGCACGTCCTGGATACGTACACCGGCGCAGGCGGTTCAGGCGTTTATCATGTCCGATAGCGGCACGATTTAGATTAGCTTCTGACATCGGGGAACTTTCGGGCGAGTGGAAAAGCAGGTGAGGATTACTGCCCGGCCAATTTGAAGTACATTTTTAGCAAATCTTTATACGCCTCCTTGAACGCGGCCGAGTTCACTTCATCCATTGCGGAGGGAGCATGCTCCTCAATCAAAGTAATGCGGCTCAGGATAAGGGGCAAATCGTCTTCTGTGATGTTCTTCGGGTCCGGAAAACCATCTTCATTCAAATCCTCAATCAGGTCTTTGCGCTCACTCGGAGGAAGGTCGGGATTATTGATCGCTTCCGCCCATGCCTCTTCGGCTACTGGATCCAAACCAACAAAGCTCAACGCCTGCCGTGCCAGTGGATCTTGCAGGGGCCCTTTTTTGCCAATGGCGATTTGGAGCCCTTCCGGCGCTGCCGCGTTTGGATCCGGTTTGACGGCATCGAAGGGGGTTTTCGTTGCGGGTTCCCGGGATGCGTCAACCTGAACTGACGGAGGCGCAGCTACCTTTTGTGACACTGAAGGTTCGGGTTCTAGCCTCGGCGCTGCCCAAATAATCCGCGCCTTACGTTTGCTCATCGCCTCCAGTTCAGCGGCACGTTCTGCGAGGGCCTTCTGTACCGTCGCCTCATCGGCGGCGCGCCGGGCGGCACGATGCTTGGAGACAAAGATGATGGATCCTATCGAGCAGCCAACCGCCAACGAAACAGCCAGAATGCGTTTCATATTTTGTCTAGTCGAACCGGGTCCGGGTTCAAGGTTCCAGTTTGTTCCAGTGCATTACTTAGCACTCTTTTTTCAATGCACTACTCTAATCCGGCGCTTATTTCCGTCAAGCCGTCTGCAACTTGCCTTGGAAGCAATTGAAAACCGCCAACCAAGCCGCGCGAGTATGGTTCGTTTAGATGCTATAAGCCGGATGCAACGCGGCGGCGTATTCACGCGCGATAATGCCAAATCTGGTTCCACGCCGTCATCCAATCTTTGCCTCGGCTCACTACTTTAAGCGGCTCGACCAAATCGACTCCGTGCCGCCCGCGAAATTCGTCCGCTCGATCCACCGTAGCCAATTCAATCGTAATCGTCGTCGGCGCTTGCGGTTTATACGGCTGCACCGCTTTTAAATTCCCTAGCGCCGCCCTTGCTCCTTCCTCGATCATCGCCCGCGCTCGAACGGGTGGCAAATGACGCGCAGAAAAACGGCCCAGCCCGCGCTTAACTGCGACGGTCACCACCCCTTGTCCGAGCAGCTCTTTACCTTCGCGACAAGTGGCCTCATCACCCGTAACTAAAA
>DASWRJ010000193.1:0-10493 GCA_036403255.1 Verrucomicrobiia bacterium | reverse complement strand
GCATTCCTGCAGATCCATGATTAAGTCTTTTTCTCTCCTGAAACGCGCCGCAATCGGGCGCGCTAATTCTGGAATAAGCCGATGAACTTCGATCGGAGAAGTAAGAGTGCCGGTCTCGATGAGCTTCGACTCGCTGGCCATCAGCTCGATCTGGGATAAGACGAGGAAGTTCTCAATAAGTCGGTGCAGCCGCATGGCGGACTCGTGAATGTAACGGGCGGACTCCAGCACTTCATCGGGCGGGAGCGTGGCGTAATCTTCCATGAGTATGCTGGCCAGTCCCATGATGCCATTCAGAGGTGTGCGCAATTCATGCGGCAGCGCCATGGTGATATTGCCGCGCAACTCGTCCAACTTCTTGTCTGAGGCGCGCTGCAGCTCAGCCTGTTTCTCGAGGCGAGCATTTACGGCGGCCATCAGCTCTTTATGCGTGAACGGCTTGGTTAGGTAATCGTCAGCGCCGAGTTCCATGCCTTTGCGAACGTTTGGCTTGTCCGTTGCGCCGGAGAGGAAAATGAATGGGATGGTGGCTGTTGGTTCGTACTGGCGCAATGCCTTGAGAGTATCGTAGCCGTTCACCTTGGGCATGGTGATGTCGCAGATGATGAGGTCTGGCCGTTCCTCCCGGGCAATTTGAATGCCCGTGTCGCCATCTTCCGCTGTAAGCGTGGTGAAGCCGTAGAGGCTGAGGAACTCGGAAATGATCATCCGAATGTCCTGGGTGTCGTCGATGACGAGGACTTTTTTGGATGAACTTTGGAAATTTGCCGGTGCTTTCGTTTCCGGAGTATCTAGAGCAAGTGCGGACATGATTTTAAGTGAACCTGCTGGGCGTTCAGGGTTGTTGGAGAAAACGGATGGAAACAAGACAATGGCTTTCCCATTTTCCGCCATCGGCATTTGACAAAGGGCGGTGCAAACCGCTATTCCGGTGCCATGTTTTATTTGAAAGCGCTTTCATTCACGGCACTTCTAGCAATTGGGATGCCGATCGCGTACGGACAAGCCAATCCATGCAAACTGGCGAGCACCGCCCGGTTCGATCTTACGTCCGCCAGTGTTTCCCTTGAAAAAGCTCAGGTTTTAACTGGAGGCGGCCAAATGGAACGCGCGAACTGGATTTCGGGCGAAGCAAAGACGAGAAGCTACACGGCAAATTTTGCAGTCTCCCGGTTGGATTGGACAGAGTGCGCTATTCGTTTTTTGCCGCTCGCTTCGGGTGTGGTCGAGCTGAAACTAATGGGACCGTGGGAGGAAGCGTCTGCGGGCATGTTGTATCGGGAAGAGATACTTTGGGATGACTTGAGCGCGGAAGGAGCTGAACTGCAAAACGGCGGATTCGAAGAGGCAGGCGCTGACGGAAAGTCAATTGCGGGATGGAAGGGGAGCCCGGCAGAGACCGCGGCAGGCGGAGTCAACGCAAAGGAGGGGAGTCACTACGCCCGCTCCTGGCACAACCAACCGCTCACCGCCCAACTGAAAGTGCGGGAGAATACGGCGGTGACGTTGCATCTATTCGCTCGCGCGGCGGTGCCGCCCGATTTTAAGGACATGCGGCGAATCACAAGTCTGGATACTCCCGCGCATAAGGCTGCAAAGCAATTTATGAAAGGAGCGAATTTCGGCAACTACCTCGAAGCGCCGCCGGGACAGAATTGGGGGGCGAAATATTCGAAAGCCGATTGCATCGCCATGGAAAAAGAGGGCTTCGATCATATTCGTCTGCCCGTGGCGTGGCATCATTATGCTGGGGCGCCGCCGGAGTTTAAGTTGTCGGCGGAGATCTATTCGAAAGTGGATGCCATAGTGAACAACGCGCTCAAGTACGATCTGAATGTCATTGTGAACATCCATCATTTCGACGCGTTCACTTCAAATCCGGCTGCTCAAAAGGGAAAATTTATCGCGCTCTGGCGGCAAATCGCGGCGCATTATGCCGATTCTCCACCGGGCGTGGCTTTCGAGCTCCTGAATGAGCCCAAAGACAAAGCGACGACATCGGTATTAAACCCGATTTATGCGGAGGTAATTCGTGAAATTCGCAAGAGCAATCCCAGGCGAGTCATTTTTCTCGGGCCCAGCAAATGGAACAGCATCGATGAGCTGCCCTCGCTCATGCTGCCTGATGACGAGCAAAACCTGATTGTGACCGTGCATTGTTATGACCCGTTCTATTTTACACACCAAGGCGCAAACTGGACGGGTTCGGACACGAAGACCAAGGGCATAATCTTTCCAGGGCCGCCGGAAAAGCCAATCGAAGCTGATCCATCTTTGAAAAAGGGTGTTCTGGATTGGATTCAGCGCTATAACACGTTGCCGCGCGAAAAAAATCCAAGCAGCCCGAATGCGTTTCGGGGCAAGATTAAAAAGGCCCATGAGTGGAGCGAATATTACGGCAGGCCTGTTCACATGGGCGAGTTTGGCGCATACATCGGCGCGGACCCGGTGTCACGAGCCACGTTTTACCGGGAGTTTCGGCATGAGCTGGACGTAAATCACATCGGCTGGTGTGTCTGGGATTGGAAAGCTGGATTCAAATATTGGGACGATGCAACCGGCAAACCGGCGCCAGAAATGCATGAAGCATTGTTTGGCAAGTGAGTTTTACGTTTGAATTTAGGAAAACAGTTTGCGAATTTTGAAGCATGAACGAAGCGTTGTTGCAGATTGATTTGCCAGGAGTTCCCAAGGTCAAAAGCGGCAAGGTGCGAGAGATGTTCGATTTGGGCGACCGTTACCTGCTGGTCGCGACCGATCGCATTTCCGCCTTTGATTGCGTAATGCCGAACGGCATTCCGCGCAAAGGAGAGGTGCTGACGCAGCTTTCGCATTTTTGGTTCGAGAAGTTTTCGGCCATCACACCCAATCATTTGCAGGCGCGTGCCGGCGATCCGCTGCCGGCGAATCTGGAGCCGCACGCGGCCAAGTTGGCCGGGCGCAGCATGATTGTGAAGAAGGCAAAACCCATGGCGATTGAATGTGTGGTGCGCGGATATCTCGCAGGTTCTGGCTGGGCGGAATATAAAAAGCAGCAAACCGTTTGCGGCATAAAACTGCCGGCCGGCCTGAAGGAATCGTCGGAGTTGCCCGAGCCTATTTTTACGCCTGCGACGAAAGCCGAAACCGGCCATGACGAAAATATTTCATTCGAGGAGGCATGCAAAATCGTGGGCAAAGATGTCGCCGAGCATGTCCGTACCGCAAGCCTGAAGCTGTACGGCTCAGGACGCGAATACGCCCGGCAGCGCGGCATAATCATCGCAGATACGAAGTTCGAGTTCGGCACATTCAATGGCGAGATTATTTTGATCGATGAAGTGCTGACGCCCGACTCATCGCGATTTTGGCCGGCGGATCAGTATCAACCTGGCAAAGGTCAACCGAGCTTCGATAAACAATTTGTGCGCGATTACCTGGAGACATTGAGCTGGAATAAGACGCCACCTGCGCCGGCGCTCCCGCAAGATGTGGTCTTGAAAACGCAGGCAAAATATCTCGAGGCGTACGAACGCATTACAGGAATGAAGCTTTGAGCTTTAAATCTCACGGGCTTTCTGGAGTTTGTACGGGGCGGTTTTGCGCAAAAGCCATTTTTGCCGATTGATAATGCAAGCGCTCGTTGAAGATTTTTTGCAGTATACCCGCAACGAGCGCGGCCAATCCGAGAACACACAGCGCACGTACGCCGCGCTGTTAGGCAGATTTGTGCGCTGGGCTCGTGGGGAGGGGATTGCTGATTGGAAATCCGTGCAGCTTTCGCATCTCACTAGTTTCTTAAAACACGAGCGCCAGCGGAAATTGGAGAATGCGGATGCGAAACCGAACAAGCAGCTTAGTTCCGAGAGTCTCTACCTGGAGATTGCCGCGTTGCGAGCCTTTTACAAATTTGCTGAGGCGGAAAAACTTCTACCACTGAACCTGGCGGAGAATCTTTCGCTGCCGCGCCGCTGGAAAAGGTTACCGAAGGCGTTGACGGCGCACGAAATAGAAAAGCTGTTGCGGCCAATCATTCCTGAGGCGCCAGCATCGCTCTGCGATCAAGCACTGCTGGAGCTGGCCTACGCGTCGGGCCTGCGCTTGAGCGAACTCCGCAACATTCGCCTGGAGCAACTTCAGTTGGAAGCCGGTTTTATCAATGTGATTGGCAAAGGAAATAAGGAGCGCGTTGTGCCACTCGGCCGCCAAGCGATTGAAGCGATGGAGCGCTATTTAAATTCGGGCCGCCCAAAACTCGTCAATCCCAAGTCCCCTGCGAATGTTTTCCTGACGCAGCGCGGCACGCCTTTTTCGGGAGTGACATTATGGCTGCGAATCAAGAACCGCGCTCGGCTGAGTGGGATTTCGCGGAATGTCACACCGCACAGTTTGCGCCATAGCTTTGCAACCCATCTATTGGAGCACGGCGCCGATTTGCGCGTGATTCAGGAAATGCTTGGGCATGCCAATATCAGCACAACCGAAGTATATACGCATGTGGCGAGTAGTCGCCTGCGCGATGTGCATGAAAAGTTTCATCCGCGCAAGTAGGCACGGGCAAATTATGGGAGGCTGACGGTTCTGTTCGAATCAACTTATTCGAAGTCGTAAACAACCACTTTCGCGGCATTGGGCTTAAAAGCCTTCTCCACAAAATCCATGTGCAGCGGATGTGTCTGGTAGTCATCCTGCGCTTTCTTGCTGTTGAAAGTGACATTGAGCGCGACCTGATAAGACTGTTCGACTACAGGCCGATGGCTAGGCACCATTTTGCCGATGTGAAAATGTATAATGCCGGGAATTAATTTTAAGTATTCTTCCGCGCCCGCCATCAGTTCAGCAACGGCATTGGGTCGTTCAGGCTTCGTCCAAAAAATGACAACGTGTGAAAACATGGGGCGGAATGATGTGCGCTTCCACTGCAAGTGCAAGAGGAAATTCGCCTGTGTGCCCAATCCAAAAATGTTTTATCGCTCCCAGTGGCGGAGATGGTCTTTGGCGATGCGGGCAGCTTCGGGATAAACTAAGTAAACCGTATTTCGCGAGATGTTTCAGCCTTTGAGGACTTGCGCGGGAGGGTAGAGACGCCTGACTGTCTGGCCCTTTTCCATTCTCATCCACGGATTGTTAATGACCACTTCTCCTGCAGCCGTAAAACCTATGCTGACAACTAAATGGCCGGTGCCTGCATTACGCGGCCACCGTCCGATCGTCAGCCCTGCAAAGCGGCCCGCTTCTCGAGAGAAGACCGAAGGAAGCAATGAGTAGCATGTGACGAGGCATGAACATTCCTTTGCAAAACAGCGTTTCTCTTGCCAACGCTATATCGCCGTCGCGTAATGACTTTCATGTGCCAGGGCCGCGGGAATTGGATTGGCCAAAGCGTCTAATCGGCAAAAATCTCCATCGAATCGGTAATTTTTAGCACTTTGTGATTCTCTCAGGTGGCTTCACTCCGGCTCTTTCTTGCGCACTTGTTTTTATCTGCTATGAACAAAGTGAGCATCATGTCTTCACATTTGAACCGACGTACGTTTATTAAGAGGGCTTCGGCTGGCGCAGTTACTGCCTGGCTGGGAGCGCACACCGGATTCTCTTCCTCGCCCAATGAGAAGTTAAATATTGGCATCATCGGCACGGCCAATCGCGCGTCCGCGAATATCAGCGGCGTTAAAAGCGAGAACATCGTCGCGCTTTGCGACATTGATGAAACGTTTCTGGTGCGTGCTTCCGTGCGACAACCGCAAGCCAGGACTTACAGCGATTTTCGAAAACTTCTTGAGCAACCTGGTCTGGATGCGGTGGTCATCAGCACGCCCGATCACACTCATGCAGTTGCCACGATGATGGCCTTGAAAAATGGTTTGCACGTGTATTGCGAGAAGCCGCTTACACATTCAGTGTATGAAGCTCGGCTCGTGGCGAGCACGGCTGCGAAGCAAAAGCGCATCACCCAAATGGGCACGCAGATTCACGCGAGCTCCAATTATCGGCGTGTCGTGGAAATTATTCAGTCCGGCGCCCTTGGTCCTGTTCACGAGTGCCACGTTTTTTGTGAAAAGAGCTGGTCCGGCGGCGAGCGCCCGAAAGAGACGCCGAACGTGCCGCGCGACCTCAAGTACGATCTTTGGCTGGGGCCTGCTCCCCAGCGGCCCTACCATCCGGCCTATCTGCCGGTGAATTGGCGGCGCTGGTGGGATTTTGGCGGCGGCACTCTTGGAGACATGGGCTGCCACTACATGGACCTGGCGCATTGGGCGCTCCAGCTCCGCCATCCAACCACGATAGAAAGCCACGGTCCGCCGCTACATCCGGAGACGACGCCTGCCTGGATGATCGCGCATTATAATTTTCCCGCGCGTGCGGAGATGCCAGCCGTGACGGTCACATGGTATGACGGCGGCAAGCGCCCTTCGCTGATTTCCGATGGCACCGTGCCATTGGATTGGAAGAACGGTGTGCTATTTGTCGGCAGCAAAGGAATGTTGCTGGCCGATTACAATCATTACCGGCTGCTTCCGGAAAAAGAATTCGCGGATTTCAAATGTCCGCCTCGCAGTATCCCTGAATCGGTTGGACATTATGAGGAATGGATTAGGGCCTGCAAAACGGGCGGTCGCACCACGTGCAATTTTGATTACGCGGGCGCGCTTACCGAAACAATTTTGCTGGGGAACGTTGCTTATCGCGCCGGAAAAAAAATTGAATGGGACGCAGAAAATCTGAAGGCCACAAATTGTCCCGAAGCGGCTCATTACATGCAAAGGGAGTATCGCAAGGGCTGGAGCGTTTAGCTTAGCTGCCGGAATAAACGAAACATGGAGCCTTAGTTTGTATGACGCTTGCTAGGTGGTTTGGAATGTGCAAAGAATTTGCGGGCACCTGAATGACCGAAGTAATATCTGATCCACCTGATTTGGCTTTTGGCAGCAAAATTACCCTGTCGATTGTGGACACTGCTTTTGGCGGGGAAGGTGTGGCGCGATTGGATGACTTTGTGGTATTCGTGCCGTTTGTCCTGGTCGGCGAAGAGGTCGAAGCGGAAATTGTAGAGGTTAAAAAGCGGTTTGCCCGGGCCAAGCTGCTCCAAGTCGTCAAACCTTCGCCCCATCGAGTCCAGCCGCTCTGTCAATATTTCGGCGATTGCGGCGGGTGCCAATATCAACACATAGATTATCCCACGCAGCTTGAGATCAAGCATAAACAGATTGCGGATCTCTTCGAACGCATCGGTGGATTCCCTCGCGAAGTCGTTGCGCCTGTTATTCCGAATCCGAGTCCCTACGGCTATCGCAATCGCATCATGATTCGCAGCCAGTGGGACAAATTCAAACAAGGCCTCAACATCGGCTTTATTCGCGCCGATAATCGGCTGGTGGTTGATATTGAAGAATGCAAAATTGCCGAGCCTGCTTTGACTGAGCAGATCAAGCATGTGCGCGCGAACCCGCCCCCGAAAGGCGGGATCAAAGTGGTTTTACGGGTGGCGCCAGATGGTTGGGAAGTGCCGCGAGACTCGTTCTTTCAGAATAATTTCTATTTGCTGCCAAAGTTGACTGAAACCGTGCGTGGTTGCATAACGCAAAGTGGCGCAAGCCACCTGATTGACGCCTACTGTGGCGTGGGCTTCTTCTCGATCGAGCTTGCCGATTTAGTTCAGCGCTATATTGGCGTGGAAATTGATACGCCCGCGATCAAAGCGGCGCGGCGCAATGCGGAATTGCGCCAAAGAACAAACGGAGAGTTTCTGGCTGGGGAAACCGAGAAGCTGCTGCCCCAGATTTTGAACCGCTTTCCTCCTGGTGAAACAGCCCTGATTTTGGATCCACCAAGGGCTGGCTGCCCTAAGGAGACGCTTGAAATCTTGCGACAAACCGGCATTTTTCAGATCATCTACGTCTCCTGCCACCCGGCCACACTCGCGCGAGACTTGAACGCTTTATGTGCCGGGGGTGTCTTTGAATTAAAAAAAGTGGTACCATTGGATATGTTTTCCCAAACTCAGCACGTCGAGTGCGTGGCAGACTTGCGCTGGAGCGCTGCGCAAAACAGCACAATTTCAGCTTGAGCGGCATGATTTGTCCGAAACGGCAACTTTTGCCATATTTTGACCCGAACATTTGATGGAAAAGAACGATAAATCCACGCAGGCCTTTGTCCAACGCTTCTTGCCCTGGATTGTTGGCGCCGCCGCCCTGGTAATTTACGCGTGTACCGTTTCCCGCTGGATTACTTTTCGCGGTGCGGGAGACCTGGCCCGAGTCGTAGGCTGGGAATGGCGTCCCACGTTTTTCAATCCGCTTTACTTTATCCTGACTTACCCGATCCCGTGGCTGCCTGCGTCTGCCCAATTGATCGGCTTCAATTTCTTTTCCGCAATTTGCTCGGCACTAAGCCTCGTCATGCTTGTTCGGTCGGTCGCCCTCCTGCCGCATGATCGCACGAAGGACCAGCGCAGTCTCGAGCGCAGCGAATTCTCATTGCTCAGTTTGCCCTCTGCCTGGGTGCCTGCCGCTTTTGCAGCGTTGATCATGCTCTTCCATCGCGGGCTTTGGGAAAATTCAATCATAGGTTCGGTCGAGAGTCTCGACCTGCTGATCTTTGCTTACCTTGTGCGGTGTCTTTTGGAATATAGGCTTGCTCCAAAACCTTCCTGGCTCATGCGCATGGCGTTTGTTTATGGCGCTGGCGTAACCAATAATTTCGCATTGATTGCTTTTGCTCCGGCCTTTGCAGTCGCGGTCGTTTGGACTGTGGGCCGCAAGCTCTGGAATTTAAATTTGCTGCTTAAGCTCTTCCTGCTCGGGTTGGCGGGATTGTCCTTGTACCTGCTGCTTCCGATGATTATAAGCACCTCCGGCCTTGAAGGTTTGACTTTTTGGGAAGCTCTCAAGATGAACCTTGGCTACCAAAAGCGTTTCGTAATGGGGTATCCCAAATTGCTCATTTTCCTCATGAGCGTCACGTCAGTGCTTCCTGTAATTTTCATGGGCATACGCTGGCCGGCCACGTTCGGCGATATCAACGCCGCCGGTAACGCGCTGACAAATCTCACGATGTATGTCATTCACGCCATTTTTCTTCTCCTTTGCATCTACGCTGCTTTCGACACTTCTTTCAGCCCTCGTGAACTTGGCGGCGGCTACTTCGCATTCCTGCCACTTTATTATTTGGGCGCGTTGAGCATTGGCTATTATTCCGGTTACTTTTTACTCACCTTCAAACCATCCGCTCCTTTGAAAGCCTGGCAACGTCCCTCGCTGTTGCGGAGAGTCACCAACGTTGCCGTTATTAGCCTTATATATGTCGTGGCTTTGGCAGTGCCGATCGCGTTAGTTGTAAAAAATTACCCTTTGCTCCAAGTCGCTCGCGGCAAAGACCTCGCTGAATTCGGAGTGCTTGCCGCTAAGTCATTGCCGCCCGAGGGTGGAATTATTTTGAGCGACGATCCTTTCCGCCTCTACACCCTTGCCAGTGCTTTGCAGCAGCAGGGGAACGCCTCTAAATATGTTCTGGTCGAAACGGCCTCTTTGAACCAGCAACTCTACCACAAGTTTCTCCGCCAAAAATATGGCAACCGCTGGCCTGAGCTTCCGCTCGGCGCGCAATTTGCCAACGCGGTCCCTTCCATTTACCAGAACCAAATCCTTTTCCAATTGGAGAAAACAACGGGTCTGTATTATCTGCATCCAAGTTTTGGTTACTTTTTTGAATCGTTCTATGCCACTCCACAGCACTCCGTTTCCAGGCTTCGGCCTATACCGGCAGGTGAAGTATCCGGCCCGGTCATGGCGGCGCCCGAGATCAGTGAGAATGTTAATTATTGGCAGGCCCTGTGCGATTCTGGCCTCAAGCATCTGCTGCGTACTGAGCTGAAAAAGAAAAGGAAATCCAAGGGTCTGCAGGAATATGTTCCGGCTGAGATCGTGGGCTCCTACTATTCGCAAATGATCGATCTTCTCGGTGTCGAGTCCCAGCGCGCCGGGGATTTTGCCACTGGCGCCGCCTGCTTCGCGCGCGCTGTGCAGTTAAATCCGCAAAATCCGTGCGCCTTGCTGAACCTCGAGTACGCGCAGGCCCGGCAAAACGGGCTCAAGGCGCTGACCAACTTCAGTGAGAAGTTGCTTAATGCCATGGCCCCTTACCAGGGCGCTGTTGATCGCCTGCTCGGGGACGGTGGGCCGATCGATGAACCTCAATTCAATTCCGTTCTCGCGGGCGTCTTCGAGCGCGGTAACAATTTCAGACAGGCCGCCCAAAAACTGCTCCGTTATTTATCTGAGTTCCCGAATGAACTCGGTGCGCGCGCTTCCCTGGCCAGGGTTTATATCGAAGGCGGCAATTGTGATAAGGGTCTCGAACTCATCAATGGCATTCGCCATGAGTCCGGCGTGAACCTCAAACCCGAGGAGCGCCTGGAACTGGTTCGCTGCGAAGCCTGGGGATATGACTGCAAACACGACTTGCCAGCAGTGGAAAAGATAATTCAATCCGCGCGCGCCGAGTTTCCGAAC
>DASWRJ010000192.1:0-4103 GCA_036403255.1 Verrucomicrobiia bacterium | reverse complement strand
AAAAGCGATAAATCAGCGCCCGAATATTCTGCGTCATGAACCAACTCCAGCGCCAAAAGGCAATCCCTGTCAGTGCAATTAAAACTTCGCCTCGGTGCAAAATCCAAACCTCGGCATCACCGATTATTTGTAGAAGAATATAGGCCAGCGTCCCAAGTGCCAGTGCCATCAATACCTGTCGTGGCCAGGCCGCCCCGCATTTGCATTGCTGCGCTTCTTCCGGTAACTCAGGTGCCCCTGCCAAGGTCCACGGATAGAGACGACTGCCGCGCCGGTCCACCTTCGTCAGGTTTACCTTGGTCGCGTATTCAGATTTTAGTTCGCTTGCCATTTGTTATGTTCGCCTGTCAGCTCGCCTGCAATTCGCGGCGTCGTACTGTCAAAAAATTCTTTGCGCAATATTCGAAACTGAGCTTTTATTTCGTCTCTCCCCATTCGCCTGCGGGAGTTCGGCCATCGTGGCCCCATCCTTTTCTTGAACACCATGAAGCGCTGCCTTCTCTAATAAAACACTGACCGCTCTATGCAGGGTTTTACCCTGGTGTGCCCCTGGAGTGGAACAGGAGCTTTGGGGACTTCGGCTCAGACTCAGTTCCCAATGTGGCGGTGACATTAGCAGGTAAGCTGAAAGACCTTCAATCAGGGTAAAGTGCGCAAAAAGGGGAAGAAGAACTGCGCAGTCATGGGTACGTACTTCTGCGTAAGCCTGAAAAGTCCCCACCCTGTTCTTACGCTGATCTAGTCCTTCTTTATCTCGCAGTTTAAAACCCCATCTATGCGCAAGCTGACCCATAAGCCCTAAGCCCCTTTACATCCGTTTATTTCCTGCTGTCCGGTCGCGCAGCCTTCGCTAAACTGCCCCATGCCAAGTTCAAGACATTTCGATGTCGTAGTAGCAGGCGGCGCAAATACTGATTATCTCATTAAAGGCCCGCAGTTACCCCAACCCGGGCAAACCATTGATGGCACGGTATTTCTCCAAGCTCCGGGTGGTAAGGGAGCGAACCAAGCGGTCGCGGCGGCGCGACTAGGCGCAAAAGTAGCATTCGTCGGCTGTCTCGGCAACGACCGAAATGGCGCTAACCTCCTGCGCGGTTTGCGCGCAGAAGGCATCCACACCTCCGCCGTGAAACGCACGGATCAGGCCTCCTCCGGGGCCGCGCTTATCATGGTTGACGCTCAAGGAGAGAAGATGATTTCCTGCGCCCCTGGCGCCAATCACCATCTGAACCCTAAAGACATTTCTCGCGCAGAGGCGTTGCTGCGACAAACGCGTGTGCTCCTCATCCAATTTGAAATTCCATTGCCATCGGTTATTCTTGCGGCCCAAATCGCTCAAAGTGCCGGCGCGCTGGTCGTGCTCGACCCTGCCCCGGCCAAACTCGTTTCTCAAAAACTCCTGCGTCTGGTACATCTCATACGGCCGAACTCAACTGAAGCAGCAGCATTGACCGGCGTAACTGTCATCGATTTACCGTCCGCGCGCCGGGCCGCGAAAAAGCTATTTTCATTAGGTGTCCATGCCGTCGCAACCCAGGCCGGGGACGAAGGAGATGTGATTTTCTGGCCAGGCGAGGAAGCTTTCTTCCCGCGGATGAACGTAAAATCAATTGATGCGACCGGCGCCGGAGATGCCTTTGCGGCAGCATTGGCCGTTGCTCTGGCCGAAGGCCGCTCCCTCGCTCAGGCTGGCGCACTGGCCAATGCCGCTGCCGCGCTGGCGACCACTCGGCTCGGCGCTCAGCCAGCCATGCCGCACCGCTCCGAGGTTCTGGCTCTGCTGGTCAAATCCGGAAGACGGCAGGATGCAATTGACTTGCGGCGCAACTCGCGAAAATCTTGACCGTATGCTGCATCGACCTCATAGCCGCGGTGTTATTCTGATCAGTCAACCCGCTCATGCCTGGATTTCCGGCCAAATAGCCCGACTATGGGGCAATAAGGAGTTTGGAGTTTTTGCGCCGCGCACTGAAACGGAGTTGGCGGCTGAATTGCACGACCTCGGTTTCGCAAAATGGGAGGAGAGGCCCACCTTGGACAGGGCCTCAGGTTTGCCGCACACCTTCTTGAATTTGCCCCTCGCGAAACACCTCGATATTTGGAGTGAAGGGATCCACGAAATGATGCGTTACGGTCGTTACCCGGCCCTGCTTGTTTCCATGCACTACTCCTGGCTCTGCCAAATGCATCCGCACTATGAATCTCCGCAGCATGCCATGTTGGTTCAGGAGTTTTTAGATACGCAGGCTGCCTTTCAAACGGTCACAAGTGATTCACTTCGGCGCGATCCGCATTTGGGACAATTCTCTGATGCAAGAAAGCTGCTGCGCAACCGGCAGTTAATCTCCGCGTGGGACTATCTTTCCTTATTAATTTGCGGCGGCATAAAAACACCACAACCAATCGAGAATGTGCCCAATCGCGAAAACATTTGCCAGCTAACCCTCCAACCAGACGCAAAAAACAGCACAGCATATTTTCTCACGCCCTGGCCTTTTCAGGCAAAGCAAATGGAATTCGTCTGCGAAGGAAGATTGCTGCGGAATAAATATTCTTCGCTTAGCCAATTTCGCGCCGCTTTGCCCAACGCTGAACCGGTCGCCCTCAAATTTCGGTTGCTGCCCGGGTAAGAGCGTGCTCTCTGTATAGTATGAAGAAATTGGCTGAAAGGGAATGCGTGCCTTGCTCCGGCGATGTGCCGCCGCTTAAGGGTGCCGCATTGAAAAAATTGCAAAAACAATTGATGCTTAAATGGAAAGTCATCGACGAGCATCATCTCGAACGCGAATTCAAATTTAAAAATTTCAAGCAAGCTCTGGCCTTTGTAAATCGCGTTGGAGACCTCGCGGAGGGTCAGGGGCATCATCCGGACATTTATCTGGCCTGGGGTCTGGCCCGAATCACAATTTGGACCCACGCCGTCGATGGCCTCACCGAAAGCGATTTCGTCCTGGCGGCAAAAGTCGAAGCGCTGCCGATGAAATAATTCAGCTCCGGACTTTCTTCGGCTGGTTCGCCAGTGCGATTCCTGCCAGTACCAGGCTTCCACCGATCATTTGCATGATACTTAACGGCTCGTGCAAAATGGGCCAGGCTAGTGCCCCGGCCACCACTGGTTGCCAAAGTAATCCCACCGAGGAGATTCCCGCAGGCAAATGACCGAACGCATAAGCGATTAATGTCTGCCCGCCAACGTGACTCACAAGCGCAAGGGCCCATAAAATCAGCCATCCCGCCAAATGTGCTGGCCAAAGTTTCTCCCCTGAGGGCAGCGCGGCCAGCAAAAATCCAGGGCACGAAACAAAGCCCGACCACGCCAGAATGGTTGGACCGGAAAATCGCTGCCGCAGGTATTTCACTGAAAGCAAATACGCGGCGTAAAATACGGCCGCAATCAGGGACAGAAAATCGCCCAGTAAATGTGCCTTTTGTAAATTGAAGTTTTCGCCCACCAGGAATCCCGCGCCTATTAGCCCAATTATCATTCCCACGATAAACTTAGTCGTGCTTTTTTCGCTAAACAGAATTAAGCCGCCCGTGGCCACAAACACTGGTGCCAGGTTTGTAAGCAGGGTGGAATTGGCGACAGAAGTATATTGCAGCGACCAATGCCAAATCGCGAGATCCGCAACAAAGAGGACGCCGGCCAAGGCGAGCTGCAGATAATCCCTGAAACTCGCCGGCTGCACCTGCGCGGGATTGTGCGCTCGCTCGCGGCTCATCCAGAGCCAAAGCAATGGCAGCGCGAAGAGCACTCGATAAAAAGCGGTTGCGCTCGGTCCGACCTCGCTCAAGCGGACCAGCACCGGCGCAAAACCGATTCCGGTTACGCCCAGAAAAAGAGCCACCACTGCCAGCCGGGTTTGCGCCTTTGAATCCATGATTAACCACCCCTCTCCTGCGCTGCTCGTCAATGTTGTGGCTGAAGCCCAAGCTGTTCGCCAATGACTTTGAAAATATCAGCCGGGCCATTCAACGTCCCGGTCGTTAGATTTGTGCCAATAATTAATTGCGGCATCGATCCCTGGTGAATGTGCAAATAGTTTGTCGCGTAAATATCAATGCCGAGCTTCAGGTATTGATTGACCCATCCGTCAGAAAGA
>DASWRJ010000191.1:0-5180 GCA_036403255.1 Verrucomicrobiia bacterium | reverse complement strand
AGAAGGCGGTTACGCCGTGGATAAGAATTATCCTGACATCGTTTATGTACCGGAAGATGTGCTGTTCGATCTGCAAAAGCAGCGTGCAAGCTGGACCACCTCGGAGGGACTCAAGCAAATCAAAATTCTTCCCGGTCATACCTACGTGCGACCCTCCGGCTATAAAATTCACATGGAAAAACCGGCGGGCAATCGCGCCTGGCGGCTCATCGGGACAGTCGCCGAAGGGACCTTTTGCCATAAGCCCTGCACGGTCTCAGGCGGTGGCAAATCGGAGATTTCCAAGCAGATAACGGATGCTTTTATTCAGGGACCAGTTTTTGTCGCCGATTTCAAAAAGGATTTCGATTTAGTTGCCGAATTGGTGACTCGCGATTACTCGCATCGTTTCAAAAACGGGAAGAAAAAAGACAGCCGGCGGATACTCAGCTCGGAACGGTCCCTCGGTTCGGTTATCAAATTGCTCTCACCCAGCGCACGAGAGTTCACTCCCGAGTACAACGAATGGCTGGCAACTGTTCCGCAATACATCAAGGAGCTTGTTTTTGTCGTAAAACGTTTTTACAAACCTGAGTGGGGAAACAATTGGCGCGACCATTTCAGTGTGGATGTCATTAATGGCACACCGGGAAATGAGTTGAAATGCGAGAACCGCAAATTGGTTTCCAATTATCTTCGCGTTGGCTTTGAACCAGATGGATCCTGGCGGGTCTTTGGGCTGCGAAAAGATTTTCAGCCCGCCATTAAACTCGCGCGGGAGGACGACATCTCCGCTAGTGTGGTTGTCCCCTCTTCTCTGCTGAAGAATCTGGACCCGGTATGCACTCAGCAAAGCGTCAAATTCACGCACAACTGCGAATATCGCCTTTTCCAGCGCCCGGATGAAGCCATTCATCGTGGCTATGATAAACAGACTGAAAGCGACTTTGCTCGTGCGGGAAATTTTTTCTCGAATTACGAGCCACTTATGGCGAACGACGCTGAGGAACTGATCGAGGAATCAATCGGGTTTGATAAATTTACTCCGCCGATGCAGGAGTTGATTCGGAGCGCCGCGAATCCGCAACCAAGTGATCCAGCGTATTTCGTTTCCTCCGCTCATCCGCGAATTGTGGAGGGCAAGCCGTCAAAAAATCCGCGCTACCTCCAAATCCGGCCGGATTTGCTTCACCAACGCGATGTTTACCTGGCTGAAGTCTGCACACGCCTGCGCCGCCGCGTGCCACCAAGCCAGCCGCTTTACACCCCGGTTAATGCAGTGTTGCCCGGTCGGCGCAACAACCCGCCTGAAGCGAGTGCCGGCATCCGTTCCCTGGCGGTATACAATCCCATTCATTACATGGAATTGCCCGAGCTGTTCATGGAGTACATCTGCAGCATGACGGGCAAATCTCCTTCGACCACCGGCGCGGGTTCGGAAGGAGCGCTGACCAAAGGCCCCTTTAATGCGCTGCCTCCGATTATCGATTTGAATAATGCGTTGGTGGCCTATGTTCTTTGCGGCCATCATGGATTTGTTACCGCTGCTGGTTATGTCGGACCCCATGCGCGCATGGATCATGACATAAGCCTTTTAATTCCTGAGGTTTGGTCTCGGATGCTGGAGAGCGAACGAGAGCCGCAATTCCTGATGAAATCCGGCTGCCTGGATAAATTGAAAGACTTCAAACACCATGGCAAACCTGTCCTCGCCAGCCGGTTAGGCTATCGGATTACCCGCCGATTTGTGACTTCATACTTCGGGCGCGTCTTTAATCATCCAGCGACTGTTTTTACGGATGAGATGCTCAAGCCTGAGCTGCAGGATATGGGAACTTTTGTGGATGGCATGGACAACATCCTTTCCACCCAAAAGCGCGTTGCACAAATGTATATTGATGACGGCAGCATTGCGCTCGCTTGTCCGCCCTTAAAGGCGCTGCTGCACATAATGGTGCAGGGACATTGGGAAGGAAAAGATTTGGGCGATGAGGACTTCCGGCAGATGTTTACCCGCAAATCTGTGATCGAGAGTTCGTGGTATGCGGAGCGTTTGTCCGCCAAGCAAAAACATGAGATCGCTCTTTGGTCGCGCCACATCGAGTATTTGAAAAATTTCCTGCGGAAGGACAGCCATGCGGAGGAAGCAAAGCGATTAACCATCGCCGAGCGCCTGGAGAAGGCGAAAGGGCATATTCACGATGTGAAATCAGCTGATTACTTGAAGCTCCTCCAAGGCACCCTGGGCGTTCAGCCTCTGCACGCATAAGCTTGGACACTTGGACGGAATTTGGTTTGGTCCCTTGAATATCAGGGTGCGATGCGCCGGTCTTGCAGAATCGGCAATTTCAAAACGGGCATTTTGGGGTGGCCTGTCTTAACGCTCAACTCGCCGGGCTGTCCTGCGGGGACTTCAAAACCTGCCGGGAACTGTAGCGTGAGGGCATATTGTTTCCCTGGGTCTTCTTCCTTGATTTCAGCGACAATGGCTTTATCAGCCACCATTGGCTCGGTCAGGGTTAGAGCATTGCTGCTATTGTTGCGAACTCTGAATTCATAAGGTTGCACATTAGTCAGCGGGCCAGGCGGCAATTTGATCATTTGTGGAATCGCGAGGATCAATTGAGTCACATTAACCCTCGTATCGATATTAATAACAGGAGCATCGGGTGAATCGGTTTTCAATGTGGCATGGCCTGTTTGCGGAGTATTTGGGAACCCTGGCGCGGTCTTAACCAGCAGTTCAAATTCCTTGCCGGGCTGAGTTTCACTGACTTCCAACGCGATTAGCTTATTATCGCTTTCCACGTTGGTAATGGCCATTGGCTTCTCCAGATGGCTGGTGATCTTGACCAGCGCCGAGTTCGATGGCATCTCTGGATTCACATTCACGACACCCCACGGGGGCCAAATCTCGATGGGCCGATAAACGTCCCCTTTTATTTCGAGCATGGTTGGCTTCGGTTGCGCGGGGTCGTTGCAGGTTACAAAAAGCGATTTCGCAAATGGTCCGGTGTGATAATGGCTGTCGTACTGCACGGAGATCGAGCCGCTTTGGCCTGGATTAAGTTTGCGTGTCCAATCACCCAGTTTGAGGCAACTACAGGAGGGCGTTACATCAGTCAATTCGAGGAGGGCGGTTCCGATGTTGGTATAATAAAAGACGCAGTTGACCAGATCATCACCTTTGGCTTTGCCAAAATTGTAAACCATGCTGGCAAATTGGATTTGCGGACCTGCAATCCTGGCCGGAGATTTGGCACCGGCGGGGGTCTGTTCAGGTTTATTTTTATTCTGGACCGCGTAAACAACCAGGGTGGCAATCAGGGCAACGAAAATAGCTGCTATCCACGCTTTGCCAGATTTCTTATGTCCGCCGGACCCTTTGCCTGATGCCACTGAAGAACGATACGCGGGCTGCTGAGGACCGCGGCCACCGCTAGTTTTCCGACCTTTTGAACTCATAAATGCTATTGCTCGGATTTGGAATGGCACTATGAAAGCATAAAACTTGGATTTCGCCAAGACTTCGACAAAGGGAATGCGAATGGGGTTGTATTGTGAATTGTCGGATTTGCCGCTCTCAACCATGAGTGCTGTAGATTATAATTCTGATATATATACATATGTTCGGAAATGGTGTTAGGTCCGTTAGGGTTGTTAGAGTGCCTGATTTTATTCGTGATTATTGATGATTTGGGGCTTCGAGCAGGGTGTTAGGAGGTGTTAGGTTTTTCATCGAAGAAGGTCAAAGGGCCGGCGTTTTTTGCCCATTTCAGCGGTTAGAGTTACGTTTTTGATTGAAGCAAACCTGGATTTTCCGCCAAATCAAGCTAATGACCATTCGAACCTTATCCAGCCTTGTTTTGACTTGTTTAGCTTTGGCGACGTTTGCCGGTTGCAATAAATCAGCTTCCAGCGGAGCGGCGGGGCAGTCCAGCGCCGGAAAGAAGCTGAAGCTCGCGTATGTGTGCAACGGTGTTGATCCGTTTTGGAATGTGGCTGCGGCGGGATGTAAGGCGGGGGGCAAGGAGTTTAATGCGGATGTGGAAGTATTGATGCCGCCCAAAGGCATCGCCGACCAGAAGCGTATGATAGAGACGGCCCTGGTCCGGGGCGTGGACGGAATTGCGATCAGCCCAATCGACGCTAAAAACCAGGTGGACCTAATCAACTCGGCCGCCGCCCAGACCAAAGTCATCACAGATGATTCAGATGCGCCGGATTCGAAGCGGATCTGTTTTGTGGGGATGAACAATTACAGCGCGGGACGGAGCGCTGGTAAACTGGTGAAAGAAGCCATTCCTGAGGGTGGGAAGGTGATGGTTTTTGTAGGGCGACTGGAGCAACTAAACTCCCAGCAACGACGCCAGGGCATTATCGACGAGCTACTCGACCGTCCCGAGCAATCGTTGGATAAAATGCAATACGACCCTGCGACGGGTGAAATAAAAGGTTCGAAGTACACAGTCATAGGGACGCGCACAGATAATTTCGACTACGCCAAAGCCAAATCGAACGCCGAAGACGCGATCACGGCGTATCCCGATCTTGTCTGCATGATTGGCTTATTTGCCTACAACGCGCCGAACTGTCTGGAAGCAGTGAAGCTGGCCAACAAAGTCGGCAAAATCAAAATTGTGAGCTTCGACGAACAAGATGCCACGTTGCAGGGAATCATTGATGGATCAGTTTACGGCACGGTCAGCCAGCAGCCGTATCAATATGGTTACCAATCCGTTCGCATATTGGCTGGATTGGCGCGGGGCGACGAGTCGGTGTTACCACCCAATAAATTCTTAGAGATTCAAACTCGAATTGTGAAGAAGGACAATGTGGAGGCCTTTTGGACGGAACTAAAGAAGCTCAAAGCTGGTGCCTAACTAGAAGAGATTTCAAGTCTGCGTTACAATTAGAGACTCGCACGTGGCAGCGATTCCAATTGACGGTGGCGCAATTGAAGTACGTTGGGTTCCCCTGCCCTGCTATTTACTTCCCGTTTACACACAAGGGATGAGTCCGGGCCTATACTGCCCGCATGAAAACAAAACTATTTTATTTTCTTGTCGTGACGTTCATAACTGTGACCGGGATTGCGCGCGCCTGCGGCGAGCCGGCACAAATTCCAAATCGTTTGATTGATTTTCCAGCATTCCTCCGTGATGCGCAGGAGGTCCAAGCCATTCGCGCGGCACACCGAC
>DASWRJ010000190.1:0-6139 GCA_036403255.1 Verrucomicrobiia bacterium | reverse complement strand
GAATGCGAACTTCATTGCCGCGACCTGGCCCTAAGCCAGGAAAAAAATACGGCCATTTTCCGTATCTTTCAGGACAGTCTTTCCCTGGCAGCGCGCCAATCAGCCCCTACGCAAATCACTATTTCACTCAACCGAAAAAGTGAGGACCTGATACTTCAAATCTGCTTCCAGGGTCGCGGCGTGCCGGTCGGAAAAATGACGCGCGCCAAATCTCTGGGTTTTCTCAGCATGAAGGAACGGGCCCTCTTTTTAGGCGGTGAACTCTCGGTCACCTCCATTCCCAGTGAAAGCATGATGATCACCCTTAAAATGCCTATCGATCTCATGCCTTCACGCAAAATCAAAGCGGCTTGAGTATCTCAGCCGTGCGCGCACTCAATTGCTGGAATTCTTGGCGGATTCTTTGAATCCAAAGCGCGCTTACGCATTTTGGTAAACACTGCCAGGTTGAAAAAGTGCATCGCCCCAAGGACCAGCAAGACAAGTCCAACCTTTTTGCTTATGATTTCCAACGCCTCCTGCGGGGTGGCCACGGCTACCCCATGCTTTAGGGCGAGCGAAACATAACCTATGTTGATCAAATAGAAGCCTACGACCAACAGATGGTTCACCGAATCGGCCAGATTTTCATTGCCCAGGAAACTATCCACGAGAAATATGCGGCCGTTTTTATGTAACGTGCGCGCCACCCAGACGGTCAATCCTATGCTCAGCACCAGGTAAACGCCGTAAGTGATCAGCAGCCAGTCTTTCATAATTTTGCCCTTTCTATTTCTTTAACTTCTGTCCATACAGAAATTACGATAAGTTTCGCTCGGTTGCAAGTGTCCTTTTCACAAAGAGAAAGATGACTTTATTTCCGCTTCGCCGTGGTAAGGCTACCTACCGCTTGGTTCGCTTTTTGCCCAGCTCCCTCTTCAATTCATCCAGTGGCAGGGTATTCATCACGTCCGCGCGCGCGAGCCATCCCTTGCGCGCCAGCCCCGCGCCAAGCCTCAGAAACATCGCATGCTCGTTACGATGCGCATCGCAATTGATCACGCATTTCACCCCCTTCTCCTGCGCGTAATGCCACAAGCGCCAATCCATATCAAAGCGATCAGGGGTGGCATTCAGTTCAATCCATGTCCCCGCTTCCGCGCAAGCATCAATCACTGCATGTTGATTGACCTTATAGGGCTCGCGCCGCAAAAGGAGGCGGCCCGTCAGATGGCCCATAATGTGGACAAAAGGATTCTGCGCGGCACGAATCAGGCGCTTTGTCGTCTCCGCTTCGCTACCGGTGAAGCCTTGATGCACACTTGCGATCACCACATCCAGTTCCGCCAGCAACTCATCGGCAAAATCCATCTGCCCATCCGGTAAAATGTCCACCTCCGATCCGGCCAGCAGCCGAAAGGTTCGGCCTTCCGACTCGAGCTGCTGGTTCAGGCGCCTGATTTCCACAATCTGCTTGCGCAGCCGCTCGGGACTTAATCCATTGGCCACAACAGATGTTTTGGAATGATCTGTAATGCCCCAATACGCGCAGCCGAGTCCTTCCATGTATTCAATGATTTCCTCCAGGTTCTGCCGTCCATCGCTCCAATTGGAGTGATTGTGCAATGAACCTTTCAACTCAGTCCAATCGATTAACCGCGGAATCTTCCCCTGCTCTGCGGACACAAACTCTCCCTGGTCCTCGCGCAACTCGGGCGGAATATATTGCAATCCAAGTTCCTGGAAAAGTTCCTCCTCGGTCCGGCAGGGCACCAGCAGTTTTGGATCGCGCGTCTCCTCTTTCGATCGAAAAAGGCCATATTCATTCAGGCGCATATCGCGCCGAATCGCGCGCTGCCGCATGACAATATTGTGCTCCTTGCTCCCGGTGAAGTAGGCGAGCGCAAAAGGAAACTCGGAGTCACTCACTACACGCAGGTCAATTTGTATCCCACCCTGAAACACCACACTGGCCTTTGTGTCCCCTTTGGCTGTCACATTAATGATGTCCGGCAGCGCAGCGAAAAAATCAATCACTCTCGCCGGATTTTTACTGGATGCCAGCAAATCGATATCCCCAATGATTTCCTTCGAACGCCGCAAGCTCCCGGCAGTCGAGCAGCGAATCACGTCTTCATGCAATCGCAACGCCTCGAGAATTGGCTCTGCCACCACCACAGCATCACACAGCAAATGCTTCGAAGCGTAAGTTCGCCGAAGTTGAATCCCCTCCAATATTTTGGCCTGCGTCTTTTCCCCAAATCCATCCAGTTCCGCCACGTGGCACGATTTGCAGGCCGTCTCAAGTTGGTCGATTGATTCTATCTTCAGCTTCTCATAGAGCACCTTCACCTTTTTAGGACCGAGGCCGGGAATTTGCAGCAACGCGAACAGCCCTGCGGGAATAGACGCCTTCAGCTCGTCGTAATACGGCAGCTTGCCATTGGTGTGCAGCTCGACAATTTTCTTTTGAATCGCTTCGCCAATTCCTTTCACCTCACCGAGTCGTCCATCGGCAATCACTTTACCCAGCGGCTCCGTCATGGTCTCAAGCGCGCGCGCGGCTGCGCCATACGCGCGCGACTTGAAAGGGTTTTCGCCCTTCAAATCCAGCAGGATTCCTATTTCTGTCAGGATCTCGGCAATTTGGTCCTTATCCATCCTTTAAATATGCGCAGTGCAACGCAAAATGAAAAGCGCTCGTTAAAAACTATCGCCTTAGCGGCTGATTGCATCAGAAGAAAAATCTTCTCAAAGATTGTTCTCCGCCTGTGCCACATTGCTTCAGAATCACCAGCGAAAAAAGCGATATGGATAATCCCATTCACTCGGCTCATCCAAATAAAATCCGGTGAGCCATCGCTTTTCCGACTTGGAGGCTGGCGCCGCAAATCGCTCCAGAATAGGTGTGGCACTACGCACACCGAGGTTTGACATGAGTCGCGTCATCAGAAATGAACTGCGGCGAAAAGTTCTTTTCAGATTTAGCTGCTTCTTCGGATCAAAGTCCCAGGGCACTATTGAACAGAACGCGACATTTCCTGCTGTTCCAAGCACTCCGTCTCCCAATCTCGAAGCCCCGGCAACCAGGAGCGGTATCGCCTGCGGATCCCGATCATGCACATCCGCCGGACCGATCCCACAGAAAATTGAGCTGACGCCATTTGCTTCAAAATACGCTGCAATATGTTCCGCACTTCGAAACTGCACGTGGAACGGCAACACGGCATCCGCGTCTGATTGATCCATGCCGATGGCAAATATTTTGCCTCCGCTTGCCAGCCAATCTGCGATCGCTGTCTTATCTCGCGCCAACTCCTGGCCGCCACCAGGGCCAACGAGTAACACCATTTCCGAGGCAAGCCTTGTGCGGTCATAGGGCAAAACGTCAAAGCCTGATTTTTTCAAATGTTGCTCACCAGCCTTACTACCTGCATACATTGCCGGGCGAGTCGCCTTCGGTTTCCAGTCTGAAACATATTTAAGAAGGTTTTGGCAAAGAATTTCCGCTACTGGCTCACTCTCTGTCCGACCGGTCACATCCACCTGGCACAACAAAACCATTCCTTTGCCCTCTCGATATTCTATGAGCGGGCTATATTGCAGCCCAAATCCTCCGTCCAAGATTGGCAGAAAATCGCCGCAGGCCGGCTTCTCAATGAGCACTGAAGCGACATTCCCGCGATTCCCACAACGCCATAGCTTGGCCACCGGTATGTCACACCATTCTACAGTCGGTCCGTAGCGCGGCCGCAGGGTATAGTCGAGACGAGATGGAACAATTGTCGCTTCTCCGCGCCAGTCCTGCAAATGTTCCGCTCCAATTCCAGCCAGCAATGGATGATCGGGAATGCGCGGGAAAACCTCGCGCAGACCATATTCAGCCACTCGAAAACCGAACCTCTTCTCCAGCACATCAGCCGTCTGCTCAAAAACCAATACTTTCAGTCCCTCGCGAACGCGCTTTATATCCGGCGCTTTCCCGTCAACTTTCAATGCTGCTTTTCCCACAATTAGCAGATCGAAGTTCGCTAGTTTGTCACTTGCATCCACCACTTGAAAAGTGACGCGCAAGTCTTGCAGCAGCTTGCGGGTTTCCCCGATTGGATCGAATACTGCAATCCGCGCGCTGATTTGAAGAGGCTTGGACTGCTGCACAACCTGAATTACGAACGAGTCAGTCTGCGTTTCGCCGTTGGCGAACCGAAAGTTCGCGTTCAATAGATAATTTCCGGGTGACAGATTATCAGGGAGCGCCAATCGAAGCCGCAAGCGCTCCTGTTCTCCAGTTTTGATTGTGACCTTCGCTCCGCCTTTCAAAGGCTGCGGCAACTCGAATGACCACATAATTTCGCACGGGGCAATTTGCCGTGAGTTATTGATGATAATAAGTTGCTTCTCCACCAGTTCTCCGGGAAGGAACAGATGGTCTTTGCTCGTGAAGTGCTCCGGTTTGCCGCCGATGTAAGCCAGCAATGGTTGATTATTCCTGAGCAAAGCGCGCGCGGCTTCAGTGGGTACCCAATCAGACCTCGAAAACGCAAGGTCCATGCGTTCATAGGTAGTATCAATAAAGTCAGAACTGAACCCCGGCCGTTGCAAATTGTCCCAATCAACTTTGAATTCGACTCGCCGCCGCTGCATGCCGCCGCGCAGCTTCCAGAAATGCTCAAATTCCCATGGGGAAATTCCCGAAACGCCCCACGTCCGAAAGCTTCGCCAATTGTCGGTCAAATATTTTGCGAAGATAGTGTAGCGCTCGTCAAAAGACGTGGAACCAACCGGGTTTGGATAATCCCACCTGTGCCAAACTTTGCCCGCGCGAAATTGTTTTGCTTCCCAGCGCAGGTTTGCCGCTTCGCTTTTGCTGATCTGAAAAGCTCGGTCACCCAGAAATTGTGAATTCCATTCTGCCAAACAAAATTCCCACGGCACTTCAGCGCTGCCAAAATTTCGCTGACCGTTGTACCAACCCCGATACATGGTCCAATCCCAGGTGAACGGCGCGCCGAATTCGCACGTAAAAACCGGTTTTACTCCTTGCGTCGCCCAGTGCTCGAACCAATCCGAAAGTTCCTGCACAGGTACGAAGTTTGGGTAAAAGTTGATGCAATGCATGGAGCCAAGATTTCCCGATGCGTGATGATATACAATGCGGGTCGGATCCAGCTCTTTCACAAGGGCTTCCGCCCGCAGCGCAAGTTTCGCGTTCCTGCTCGACCATTGATCGCGCGGCTCTTGCAAGCCATCGATCATATCCGGGTTCATGTCCTGTTCGTATCCAGTCGCATTGTGACTCATCGAATAAGTCACGACTGAGGGATGATTCTGCGCCACCTCCGTATAAAATTTTGCGTGCTTCGCATACCCATTGGTCTTTTCGGCGTCAGCACTTCGCCAATCATAATGTGAAAAGTGTGGTTGAGAGAGTGAGACGAGCATGCCCACATCATCCGCGGCACTTAATATTTCGGTGAAGCTCAGATGCGTACCCGGCTCGCAGCCATAGTTGTGCGTATAAACGAAATTGATTCCAATCGCTTTTAGCCTCTCCAAACTTTCCCTGGCGCCTTCGTAGGTTGCGAGCGCCGCGCCTACTTGTGCATTATCCAGAGGAACAGCGCATAAAAAAATGCGGGATCCGTTCAGATAAAAATGTCGGCCCTCGATCCAAAACTCACGGAATCCGAACTTGGCCCGATATTGCTCATCTAATATGTGTTCTGTCTCATCTTTAAGCGAGACGCTGATTTCATACTGATTCGTCGGCGCATGGATGTCCCAAAGGTCCTCTGGTTTCCACTTCTCGGAAAAGTTCATTCGGTGTTCATGCAAATTCTCGGTTGTAAATATAGGGCTCATCACCTCTCGCACCTTCCGGCCGGCCCGCGTGATTATGCCATGCAATCTGTAGCGGGTCTTGGAGTCCAAATGCTCGAGTGAAACTTCTATTGTGATATCCGATTTGCGGACGGAAGTAGTCACCTTGACATTTCCGACGTGGGCGCCGGTTGGCTCGCTGACCAGGAACACATCTCCGCATAGGCCGCGCCGTTCCACTTTCCCTTTCACCTCACGCGCCGCATTCGAATCGATATAGGATTGCAACACTCCTTTCAGCGGCATCGAAACAACTAGCATGCTCAGTTTGGATTGTGTC
>DASWRJ010000189.1:0-7780 GCA_036403255.1 Verrucomicrobiia bacterium | reverse complement strand
CTTGGCGTAGCGAGGCGAGCTTTGCGAGTATCCTCATTTCTTCCTCAGCCCGTCACTCTATCCTGACTTTGCCCTCCCGTGTCGCGCTCCTAAGATTCCGTCCTTCTTTTCGCGTTTTGCGCCGTTTCTCGCGCGTGGCATCTCCCAAACTCAAAGGTTCCATCGCGCAAGTCTTCACCTCGAAAACTCCTTGCATTATCTCCATCGCCGTGTTAGCCAGGGAGCCCTTTCAATTTCGGCTCATTCACCTACATCGCCTATTCTTCCTATATGTTCTATTTCTCCAGGTTCTCCTATTTCACCAGGTACGCCAGGCTCACCAGACACTTTGCTCCCATTGTGTTAGATCTCGTCACATGAGCGGGAGCTATATTCCCGCAGGTCGGAAGCAGATTGTTAATCTGCCGTATCGCAGATGACCAATCCGCAGTCCAGCAGATATGGTCTTTATTACGGACCACGGAGAACTGACCACGGACAAATAGATCTTTGACATACATCCAGCCCTGACTGGTTTCAGGGCCGGAGATCATCAACGTTCAGTACCAACCGGCTTGGCTTGGTGAACTGCGTGGCTTTCACGCGCATCACACGTGCTGAGTCAGGTCGTAACGGACCTATTGCGCCCCGGTACTGGCGCGCTTGTGGCGCTGTGACAAAACCATTCGAAGTTGCAGCATCACCCGCAGCTTTGACTGTCAAAGCTGGTCCAAGGCTGCCTGCCCCGAAAGCTCGGGGGTCAAAGCTAGTCAAACCTGGTCAAAGCTGGTCAAAGCTAAAAAAGGTGGCGCATCCAGCTTTGACCGCCTTTCCAGAAACTTAGCGCCTCGGCGGCAGAAGGAGCACGACAATTATCTCACTTCACCTTTGCGTGGCCCACAACGGGTGGATAAGGCTAAACAAGGCTAGAAACGGTGATATTCAGCCTGTCTCAAGCCGGCTGGAGGCGGCTGGAGCAGGCTAAGAAATGTTGTTGTTTCCTGACCCCAGCCCCTTCAGCCTTTTTAGTCCTCCGGATTCGGCCTTTCCGATGTGCCCTCCGTGCAGGCTGGTACAAGCTAAATTCAAGCTGATTCAGGTTAAAAGTTTGCATCTGATAACCTGAGTCCTGAAAGACTGAAAACAACTTGTCCGAGTTGAGCTGGTACGAGCTAAACCGAGCTGTACCGAGCTAATTTTTGATACTTGCCAGCTCGTACACAGCAAATTCAACCGCCAGCCCAGAGACTCACCTGCGGGATTGGTCGCTGACAATTTGGCCCCTGCCCAATAAGTTGTGCCAGTGACGGTCCTGGAAATAATCAAACGCAGCAGCGAGTTTCTGGCCCGCAAGGGTGTCGATTCGGCGCGCTTGCAGGTGGAACTGATCCTCTCGCACGTGCTCCAAATGCCGCGGCTCAAGCTTTACCTCAATTTCGAGCGCAACCTGACCGACGCCGAGATGGATGTAATCCGAAAATTCGTCGTCCGCCGAGGCGAGCGCGAGCCGCTCCAGCAGATTCTCGGTTCCACCTCGTTCTGCGGGTATGAAATGGCCGTGACCCGGGATGTCCTCGTGCCGCGGCCCGAGACGGAGCAATTGGCCGAGAAAGCCTGGGAATACCTGGCTACGTTGCAGACTTGTGGCGAAACCGGGACTGCCACCGGAGCTAAAGCGGCCAGCGAGGCATTTCGGCCCGTGGTCCTGGACTTTGGGACTGGCAGCGGCTGCCTGGCGATTGTGATCGCGAGCAAATGCCCGGCGGCTGAGGTGCATGCGCTGGATATTTCACCGACGGCGCTGGAAGTGGCCCGGCAAAATGCCAAAAAACATCAAACCGAGCGGATTCAGTTCCATTTGGGGGACGGATTCGCAGCGCTGCCCGCCGATCTGCAGTTCGATCTGATTGTCGGAAACCCGCCCTATATATCGACCGATGAAATTGCCACTTTGCAGCCGGAGGTGCGCGATTTTGACCCGCGGGCGGCCTTGGACGGCGGCGCGGATGGGCTGCACTTTTACGGGCGGATCGCGGCAGCCGCTCCGGCGTTCCTGAAACCGGGCGGTCGCATCATGCTGGAATTTGGCGACGGCCAGGCAGACGCAGTGCGCCAGATGTTCAGCTCGGGGGTATGGACAGAGCGCGAGGTGGCACCAGATTTAAGCGGCCGGCCGCGAATCTTAATTGCACAGCGCGGCATTTCCTGAAATTCTGTTCTCGATTTGAACTGAACTAGAGCAAACATGGAAAGTTTATTGATTCGAGGCGGTGTCCCGTTGCACGGAGAAGTCACAATTAGCGGCGCAAAAAACGCGGTGCTGCCAATCATGGCTGCCACGCTGCTGACCGGCGAAACCTGCACCATCCGGCGCGTGCCAGACTTGAGCGACGTCACCTTCATGGCGGAGATTTTGAAATCGCTCGGCGCCGAAGTAACACTGAAGGACGGTGAGCTGAAGGTGCGCGCCAAAAAAATCAAGCCGGTGGGCGATTACGATTTGATCCGCAAAATGCGCGGCTCGATTTGCATCCTCGGTCCGCTGCTGGGAAGATTGCACCACGCGCAGGTGTCGCTCCCGGGCGGTTGCGTGATCGGGACGCGCCCGATCGATCTGCACCTGAAAGGCATGCGCGACCTGGGCGCCGTAGTCACGATTGCAAGCGGCTACGTGAACGCGGAAGCGAAGCATTTGAAGGGTGCGGAAATTTTCCTCGGCGGCCGCTCCGGGCCCACCGTGCTCGGCACCGGCAATGTGATGATGGCGGCGTCCCTCGCGGACGGCGTGACTGTGATTGAGAGTGCGGCGTGCGAGCCTGAAGTGGTGGACCTGGCGAATTTTCTCAACAAGATGGGCGCGCAAATCTCGGGCGCGGGCAGTCCGACGATTACGATCACGGGCGTGAAGGAATTGCACGGCGCGGAGCATGAGGTGATTCCGGATCGAATCGAGACGGCAACGTTTGCGATCGCGGCCGCGGCCACTGGCGGGGAAATTACCATTCGCGGCGCGCGTCCCGACCATCTCAGCGCGGTCATTGATAAATTGCGCGAAGCGAATGTGAACGTCGAGCGCAACGGAACGACCATGAAAGTGCGGCGCAACGGGAAGTTGAAACCGGTGGATATCACCACCCTGCCCTATGCCGGCTTTCCCACGGACGCCCAGGCGCAAATGATGGTGTTGATGACGCTCACGCCCGGATTGAGCATCATCACCGAGCGCATTTTCGAATCGCGCTTCATGCACGTCAGCGAACTGGCGCGGCTCGGAGCGGAAATTTCCATCGAGGGACCTAGCGCAATCGTGAAGGGCGGCCGGCAATTGAGCGGCGCGCCCATCATGGCGAGCGATTTGCGGGCTTCGGCTGCCCTGCTGATTGCAGGCCTGGCGGCGAAGGGAAACACGCAGGTGAACCGCATTTACCACCTGGATCGCGGATACGAAAAGATTGATGAAAAATTGCGCAAACTGGGCGCACGGATTAAACGTATAGAAGAAACATGAAAGCTTTAATCAGCATCCTAATCATTCTGGGCGTGGCCATCGGCGGCTATAAGCTTTATGAGTATTGGAACACCGTGCAGGAGGAGAAAGCGGCGGCGGAACGGGTACCGACAATCTCCGATGATCAGGTTGGCCGTATGCCTTGGGAACTGGAAGAATCTTTGCGCGAAGCGAAAAAGAAAGGTCCGTCTGCCTTTAAAAATTGGATCACAAAATTTGAAAAATCACCCAAAGTTCCAGAAGATCGGATGGCGAGCATTCAGCTTGAGTATGTGGTCATGACCGCACAAACGGACCCTATCGAAGCAAAACGCATGTTTGCGGAGGTGAAGGCAAAGGTAAGCAAGACGTCACCTGTTTACCCGAAAATCAAAGCGCTGGAGAAAACTTACGAGTAACGTGATGGATTAGACCTGGCCCATCGCTTTGTCCATGGCAGCGTAAAGCCGATTCATCGATTCTTCGGTCTCATCACCCATGTTGGAAATGCGGAATGTAGTGCCTTTAATTTTGCCGTACCCCCCATCGATGAGAAAGCCCTGGTCCTTGACGAGTTTTTGGAATTTGGCCACGTCAATTTTGCGGCCCTCGGGTCTTGCGCCATTACTCACGCAGGTGAGCGTGACTGATTCGTAATCCTTTTCCGGAAAAAGCGAAAAGCCATGCCGCCGCGCCCAATCGCGAGTGGCCTGGGCAAGCTTCCGATGGCGAGCGAAGCGCGCCTCGAGGCCTTCAGCAAAGATGTCCTCGAGCTTGGAAGCCAAGGCATAAATATGGCCGATGCTGGGTGTGCTCGGCGTCATGCTTTGCTCGGCATTCTTCTGGAATTCCACGAAGTCAAAATAGTAGCCACGATCTTTGGCAGCGGCGGCTTTGTTCAGCGCGGCAGGCGAACAGGTGAAGACCGTTAAGCCGGGCGGCAACGCAAACGCTTTCTGGGTGCCGGCCAGAAGCACATCGATCTGTAAGGCGTCGAATTCCATTTTCGTCGCCGTCATGGAACTGACCGCATCGACGATGAACATGACATCGGGAAATTTCTGTTTGAGCGCGGCAATTTGGTAAAGCGGGCTCATGACGCCGGTGGAAGTTTCGTTATGGATTAGCGTGAGCGCGTCGAATTGCCCGGTGGCGAGTTTGGCCTCAACCTGTTCGGCGCGAATGGGCGAGCCCCACTCGACCTGGAGGGCTTCGGCTTCTTTGCCGCAGCGTTTCGCGACGTCGAGCCATTTATCGGAAAAAGCGCCACACATGCAGCAGAGGACTTTCTTGGAAACGAGATTGCGGATGGCGCCTTCCATCACGCCCCAGGCGGAGCTGGTGCTCAGAAAAACCAATTGGCGAGTGTAAAGCAGCGATTGGAGTTGCGGCTGGATTTTGGCGTAAAGGTCCTTAAATCCCTGGCCGCGATGGCCGATCATGGGCGAGGCAAAAGCGCGAAAAGTCTTTTCGCTGACCTCGACCGGACCCGGTATATGCAGTTTAACGTGTGCCATACTTCAGGGCGGCAAGTTTTCATATGCATAGAACCAACGCAAGGAGAGAAGAAAAAAATTTGATAAGCGGCGCGGTTTCGAAGTTAGTGGGTCTGGAGCAAAGGCCGAAGAATGCGAGCTCTGTCTCTTTTTGTGGAAAGTTTCGTATAATGGTGAAACAGTAACTGAGGTGTAAAGTTTTCCACTCAGACGCAATATGAATGCAAAAGATTTAAGCAGGCTGGGTGTGCCGCTGGGAGAGCCGCAGCGGCGAGGGATTGATTTTATCAGCCAATACGTTCTATCGGGCGGAGATAAATCGCGATTGCAGGAGGAGGTCATGGCGGTCATAGGGAATCCGGCCGCGTATATGCAAGATGCGTTGCGAGGAGCATTTGCCAAATCATTGCTCAGTGCCGGTCCGCTAACACGGACTGAACCGGCACAGTATCGAACCTGGGGTGAAGGCCTGGAATCAGAAGCAGTGGCCCAAATGGAAAAGGCGTGTCTGCTGCCGGTATCGATGGCCGGGGCGTTAATGCCAGATGCGCATGTAGGGTATGGATTGCCGATTGGAGGAGTGCTGGCGACGGAGAATGCGGTGATTCCGTATGCCGTCGGAGTGGATATTGCCTGCCGGATGAAGATGACGGTGCTTGATTTGCCCGCGAGCGATTTGGAGCGAAAACAGGACCGTCTCACGCGCGCGATTGAAGCGGAGACCCGCTTTGGTGTGGGCGCGAATTTCAAAAACCGCCGCGAGCATGAAGTCCTCGAAGCGGATTGGTCGTGCAGTCGTGTGACCCGGGAGAATCGCGACAAAGCGTGGTCACAACTCGGCACCAGTGGGAGCGGGAACCATTTTGTGGAGTTCGGAACTTTTACCGTGGTCGAACAGGGCCTTGGGCTTGCGCCGGGAGAATATTTGGCGTTGCTGAGCCACAGCGGCAGCCGTGGGACTGGCGCGGCGGTGTGCGATTACTACAGCAAGCTGGCAGTGCAGAAACATCCGGAGTTGCCCAAGGAATTGAGCAGGCTGGCCTGGCTAACATTGGATAGCGCCGAAGGTCAGGAGTATTGGGAGGCCATGGAATTGATGGGTCGCTATGCAGCGGCGAATCATGCGTGCATCCACAAGCACATCGCGCAGCATTTGGGAGCGACTGTGCTCCTGGATATTGAAAATCACCATAATTTCGCCTGGAAAGAGCGTCATGTGATTGCAGGCAAGGAACAAGACGTGGTGGTGCACCGCAAAGGGGCCACGCCTGCCGGCGCAGGCGTGATTGGGATTATCCCGGGCAGCATGGCGTCGCCAGGATTTGTCGTGCGCGGCAAAGGCAACGCTGAGTCACTCAATTCAGCTTCGCACGGGGCGGGGAGGGTAATGAGCCGCACGAAAGCAACGCAGACATTCAACTGGAAAGAAGTGAAGCAACACCTGCGCGAGCGTGGAGTCACTCTCATCTCGGCCGGGTTGGATGAGGTGCCGATGGTGTACAAAGACATTCATCAGGTCATGGCCGCGCAGGCGGATTTGGTGGAGATACTCGGACGGTTTGATCCCAAGCTGGTGAAAATGGCACCAGCGGGGGAAAGGCCGGAAGATTAAGGGAAAGAAGGAGGTCGAGTTGCGTGGATCAGAGATTTACAATTTTGCGAGTTCCATATTTTCTGCAACAACTCTTAACCAGTTTAATTTAGATTGGTTAACTACGAGATGAAGTCTATTGCTGGCAGCAATCTGTTGTATCCACCGCAAAAGAATAGTTCGTGGGTACAATGAGCGGCCTTCAAAAAAAGGAAGGAGAGGGGCCATATGCTGTACTGCGCAACCGCAATTACGTGCTCTACCTGGTTGGGCGGCTCATTGCATCCTTTGGACAACAGATGCTGACCGTAGCGGTGGGCTGGGAATTGTATGCGCGCACGCACTCAGCGCTCAGCCTGGGCATGGTTGGGCTCACGCAAATGATTCCCATGGTGCTCTTCACATTACCCGCGGGGCATTTGGCGGACACTTTTAATCGGAAGCGCATCATCGTCTCAATGACATTGCTTGGCGCGCTGGCAAGCCTGGGGTTGACACTGACGGCTTTGCTTCAAACTCCCGTAATTTGGATTTACGCTTCGTTGTTTTTGGCGGGCACGGCGCGAACTTTTATGTGGCCGTCGAGTTCGGCCTTCCTGCCGCAGCTTGTGCCGAGGGAGCAATTCACCCGGGCGGTGACATGGAACACTGGTATGTTCCATTTATCTTCGGTGGCCGGGCCGGCGATTGGGGGACTGGTACTGGCAGTCACAAAAGACGCAGCCGTCATTTTCGGGTTTAACACCGTGGCGGTATTGGTGTGCAGCCTGTTACTCTCGCTAATCCGTTATCGGAAAGTTGAAACACCGCGCGAGCCGATTTCGGTGAAGAACCTGTTGGCGGGGTTCCGTTTTGTGTTCGAAACCCGGATTATATTGGGAATAATCACGCTGGACCTATTTGCTGTTCTGCTGGGCGGAGCGACTTCACTGCTGCCGATTTTCGCGAAAGACATTCTCAATTCGAACGCGTTCGGTCTTGGGTTGCTGCAGGCAGCGCTGCCGGCGGGATCACTTTTCTGCGCGTTAATTTTGGCGCATCGACCGCCGTTGCAGAGAGCAGGACACGCTTTGCTTTGGGCAGTGGCCGGATTTGGGTTGGCAACAATCGTGTTCGGCATTTCACAAACTTTTGCGCTGTCGTTTGCGATGTTATTTGCCTGTGGCGCCACGGACAATGTGAGTGTGGTGGTGCGCCACACGCTCGTGCAGCTTCTCACACCGGATG
>DASWRJ010000188.1:0-4153 GCA_036403255.1 Verrucomicrobiia bacterium | reverse complement strand
CCTCAGAAAACATGGTTCTGCCGCAACATTGAAGAATTGCTGGAGGCCATCACCGAGCTGGACACAATCCGCAAAAAGTTTAACTACGACACGGATGGCGCGGTCATCAAACTGAATTCGTTCTCGCAGCGGGAAAAGGCTGGGTTTACTTCCAAAGCGCCACGGTGGTCGATTGCGTACAAGTATGAAGCTGAGCAAGCTGAAACCAAACTGAAGACGATTACGATTCAAGTGGGACGCACCGGCGCGCTTACGCCCGTGGCGGAACTTGAGCCTGTCCATCTCGCCGGCACGGTTGTAAAACGCGCCACGCTGCACAACGAAGATGACATGCGGCGGAAAGACATTCGGATTGGAGACACGGTCACAATACAAAAGGCTGGAGAGATCATTCCTGAGGTATTGGGGGTGGTGCTCACGAAGCGCACAGGGCGTGAAAAGGCGTTTGAGTTTCCGAAACGATGTCCTGAATGCGGCTCAAGCGTATCGCGCACCGGATTGGCGGGTGAGGCGGCGGTGTGGCGGTGCACGAATCCTGATTGCCCGGCCCAGATTCGCGGGCGCATAGAGCATTATTGCGCACGCGGCGCGATGGACATCGAAGGAGGGGGAGAAGTGCTGGTGCGCCAATTGGTGGAGAGCGGGCTGGCGCATGATGTGGCGGATTTATATAAATTAAAGTTGGCGGAAGTGGCCGCGCTGGAACGCATGGGAGAGAAATCCGCGCAAAATTTTCTGGATGGAGTGGAAGCGAGCAAACAGCGCGATCTTTGGCGATTATTATTTGGGCTGGGAATTCTGCACGTTGGGGCGGGCGTGGCCAAGAGTTTAGGCCGCCAATTTCCTGACCTGGACACATTAAGGCACGTGAGCCTTGAGCAACTCACGGAGATTGAAGATGTGGGCGAGATTATTGCGCAAAGCTTATTTCAGTGGTTTGGAGATGCGCGAAATCAGCGATTGATCGAGCGGCTTGGCAAAGCAGGTTTGAATTTTCAGTCGAGCCTTTATAAACCACAGGCCGCGGCTGGGCCGTTCGCCGGAAAGACATTTGTCCTCACCGGCACCCTGCCCTCTCTTACGCGAGAAGAAGCAGCAGCCCGGATTGAAGCGTTGGGCGGAAAAGTCAGCTCGAGCGTGAGCAAGAAGACAGACTATGTGCTGGCGGGCGAAGAGGCGGGATCGAAACTGGAAAAAGCGCAGAAGCTGGGTGTGAAGATTATTGATGAGAAGCAATTTCTAGCGCTGTGCGCGTAGGCAAGGGCAGTGCTCGTGTGGCAATGCGGTAAGCTGGTTCCGGCTTGCTAAATAGGCCCTGCCGGGCGAAGATTCCGCCATGGCCAACCCGGCCAAAGCAACGGAATTTTAGACGAATGTTATGGCGACTCAGCAATCAAGCACGGATTCCAACACGCCTTTAGCTAACCTCGAGGAATGGGAAGATTTCCTGAAAGAGCGCTACCCGGAGAACGAGCAGCAGAAAAAATTCAACGCGACTGACGCGAGCAAGACGAAGGAGCAGTTTCGGAATTACGAAGCAAATGCGCGGCCAAGCGTGCGCGAATTTTACCGTTTGAATCATCTCCACCAAACGTTCGACTTTGTGCAGGCAAAGAAGAAGGAATTCCTGCCACTGAAACGACGCCAAATGGGGATCTGGGAAGCGATGGAGTATTTGAATACGTTGGTGGACGACAGCGATCCGGACACGGACCTTTCGCAGCTTGAACACCTTTTGCAAACAGCGGAACAAATTCGCCGGGACGGACATCCGCGCTGGTTTATTCTTACAGGACTTATTCACGATCTCGGGAAAATCCTTTGCTTGTTTGGGGAGCCGCAATGGGCGGTGGTCGGTGATACATTTCCAGTGGGATGCGCGTACTCGGATAAAATAGTGTTTCATGAGTTCTTCGCAGAAAACGCGGACAGCAAGAACCCGCGGTTTCAAACAACAACCGGGGTTTACGCGCCCGGTTGCGGTTTGGACAATGTGCAGCTCTCGTGGGGCCATGATGAATATTTGTATAATGTGGTGAAAGCGCATCTCCCGACCGAAGCGCTCTACATGATTCGCTATCACTCATTTTACCCCGCGCACCGGGAGGGTGAATACAGCAGCCTGATGAATGACCAGGACAAGGAGATGTTCGATTGGGTGCGAAAGTTTAATCCATACGATCTTTATACAAAAAACCATGAAAAGCCGAATGTGCAGAAGCTCCGCCCTTTTTATGAAGAGCTGATTGCGGAGTATTTCCCTGCTAAATTGAGTTGGTAGCCCATTTGACACGCGCCCGGCCACTGGGGCAAATTAGAGACGTGCCGAACAAACAACCGGTTTCACCCGAGCACGCGCGCCTGGAAACTTTGCGTGACGCGCTGCTCGCGCTGCACAAAAGTCTAATGGATTCAGAACGCGTGGGGTACGAGGCGGTTTTCGGAACAATCACATCAAATAATCATTTCCTGTCACTGTTGCTGCAGGACCCTTGGTTTGCGTGGTTGCGTCCGGTTTCAGCGCTCCTGGCTGTCATGGACGAAACCCTCGATGCTAAAGATGAACCGGTCAGCTCAGCGGCTGTTGAGCAATTGACCAATCAGGTGCGTTCGTTGCTCAAGGCTTCAGATAGCGGGGTTGGCTTCGAGAAAAATTATTACGATGCATTGCAGCGCGATCCGGATGTGGTGATGGCCCACGCGGCTGTCGCAAAGCTGATTCACCAGCCGCCTAATTCCTAAGGGGCTTGGCGGGTTTCGGGTATTTAGGAGGTGCATTCATGCCGGAAACCGCAGTCTGCAGTAATGGTGAGCCATTCACCCTAGAATTTCAGCCACTCGCCCCAAAATTGTTCTGCGGCAAGCAAAAGGGAGTTATAAGGGACACGATCCTGAGCACCTGAACTATGAAAGAGCATCATTCAATGAAGGTCCACGTTCAAAAACTGAGGCGCGTCTGCCAAATAACCGTCATTGCGCTGGCGGTTGCGTCCACTCAACAACATCTTCAAGCCCAGGGCTGTGTCGCGGCTCGTGGCGCGGGCATGCCATGCGGCGTAGGTCTGACTTTAGGGGAACCGCTGCCGCCATCCTCGGGATGGGAAGCGAATGTCGGGTATCGCTGGCTGCACTCGCATCGGCATTTCATTGGTGACGTCGAGCAAACGCAGCGAGCGCGTGAGGACAGCGAGGTGGTGAACAATCAAAACTTCATTGATCTGGGAATCACATACGCATTTACGCCGCGATTCAGCGCGACGCTCACGCTGCCGTTTGTAATCAACGATCGCTCGCAAGCACTGCGATCGAATGATGTGCGGCGGTCGATTTTGGATCGTTTCCATACGCAGGCATCGGGCATTGGAGACGCGCGCGTGGTCGCAAACGGCTGGTTGCTCGATCCGCACGAGCATATGAAGGGCAATGTTTTGCTTGGGCTTGGCGTAAGCGCACCCTCGGGACAGGATGACGCGAAGGATGTATTTGAAGTTTACAGTGGATCCACCAAGACCATAACCGCACGGCAGCGGACGGTGGATCAATCGATTCAGCCAGGGACTGGGGGTTGGGGAGCTATCTTTGATGTTTACGGTTATCAGCAACTGATGCCAAAACTTTACGGGTATATAAATGGGTCGTATGTGATTACGCCGCAGGAGAAAAATGGCGTGCCTACGTTCCGCAGCAGTCAGTTCGAAAAGATAATGTCGATCACGGACAGTTACATGGGCCGCGCAGGCGTTCAATATACGGTTTGGCCGAAGTACGGAGTGAACTTCAGCCTGGGCGGACGCATCGAAGGAGTGCCGGTGCATGATTTAATTGGCGGGAGCGATGGGTTTCGCCGGCCGGGCTACGCGGTTTCAATCGAGCCGGGAATCACTGCCACGATTGATACATGGTCATTTAGCATTTACACGCCAGTTGCACTGTATCGCAATCGCGAACAGAGCGTGCCTGACAAGCAACTTGAGCATACGGGCGCCGGACCACAGAACGGTGACGCGGCTTTTGCGGATTTTTTGGTGATGTTCAACGTCACGAAGAGATTTTGAAGCGAGCGGTCTAAAACGCAGTTCCTCCTGCGATAAGAACACTCCAGGCAGCCTCCGCCTGGAGTGTTTCGTTTTGCGGAATGGCTACTGGACGGATG
>DASWRJ010000187.1:0-2293 GCA_036403255.1 Verrucomicrobiia bacterium | reverse complement strand
GACAGTCCTGATGTCGGTTTCGATGCGAGTATCAACCCGTATCGCGGATGCGAACACGGCTGTATTTACTGCTACGCCCGGCCCACTCATGAGTATCTCGGTTTCTCGGCGGGGTTGGATTTCGAAAGCCGTATTTTAGTCAAAGAGCGCGCGCCGGAATTGCTGCGCAAGGAACTCGCTTCGCCAAAGTGGAAACCGCAGGTGCTGGCCATGAGCGGCGTCACCGATTGTTACCAGCCGATTGAACGGAAGCTGGGACTTACGCGTCGTTGCCTCGAAGTGCTTGCCGAGTTCAGAAATCCCGTGGGCATCGTCACCAAAAACCATCTGGTCACTCGCGACATTGACGTGCTTTCAGAACTCGCACAATTCAACGCAGCCGTTGTTTACATCTCAGTGACTTCGCTCGATGCAAACCTGGCACAACGACTCGAGCCACGCGCATCACTGCCGCGGCATCGACTGGCAGCCATCGAGAAGTTGCATTCGGCAGGGGTCCCAGTCGGCGCACTGATTGCCCCCGTCATCCCGGCGATAACCGATCACGAAATACCAGCCATCCTGGAAGCCGTGGCAGAGGCCGGCGCGCAGAGCGTGGGCTATGGGCCATTGCGATTGCCGTTTGGTGTGAAGGGTCTTTTTGAAGAATGGCTTGAGCGCCATTTTCCTGATCGCAAGGAGAAGGTTTTGAATCAGATTCGCTCGCTCCGTGGCGGCAAACTCAATGATCCGAATTATGGCACACGGATGAGAGGAGAAGGGATTTTTGCAGATCACATAGAGAAACTTTTTTCGACGGCTCGACGCAAGGCGGGGTTGGAACGGCCGGGTCCGAAACTTTCCGTTTCGTCTTTTCGAGTTCCTTCTTCAGCGTCTGAGAGTAGGCAAAGTACGTTTCCATTTTGAACTGCTGGGGTTTTTCGGCGGAGGGAGCGATTACCTTCTGAGTTCCCGCTCCCCCCGCCTGACTCCGCGTGTTGTTATGCGATAGTTGTAGCAGTTTGAGCGGTTGCGCGGTATCGAGCGGATTACCGCGAGAGTGCTCAGGGAAGCGCGATGACAGTTGCCGGGGAACTACGGAGAGGTTACGGCGGAGCGTCACATGGCGCCCGTTTGCCACACCTGGGAAGCTAATTGCTATCTCGCAGAGCAACCCGAGAAAGACCCAACCTAAAGCTTACTTTGCACTCAAAGCTCGAATCTTAATATTCCGAAAAGAAATCTCGTCGCCGTGATCCTGCAACAGGATATGGCCCTTAATCTTGGTGCCAAATCCGCTCACGGTTTTAAATTTGCTGTGCGCCACCGCTTCTTTGAGCTCAGGGCTGCCCAGTTCGTACTCCAAAACCTTTGCGCCATTGAGCCAATGCTCGACGTGGTTGCCTTGCACGAGCACTCGTGAGGAATTCCATTCACCCGCTTCCCTGGTCGGGCGGTCCTTGATGGGGGCAAGCACATCGTAGAAAGATGCGGTCACGCGCTTGCCATTTGCGAGCTTCGCATCGGGATGGCGCGCATCATCAATGAGCTGATATTCATGGCCGATGGCGGAACTGCGCTCTTCGGTGATGAAATATTTCAACCCGCTGTTGGCGCCCACGCCCGCTTTCCATTCCCAGGTGATCTCGAAATCGTCGAACTCGGCGTCGGAGATAATGTCTCCACCGCCTGCTTTGGCTTTGTGGATAAGCACACCGTCCTCGGCTGTCCATCCCGGCTTTGGCGGCGCTGGTTTTTTGAAGTTTCGCCACCCCTCGATGTCCTTGCCATTGAAAAGCAATTTCCAACCCTGGTCCTTTTCTTTTTCGCTAAGTTGATTCAACTCGGCGGCGGAGATGCCTCCACAAAAACTAATTAATACCAGCGCAATGAGTGCTTTCATAATGTGATGCTTAAGCAAAAGATCTTCCGGCCCTGGACGCAATCATAAAGCGCCCCTATTAGAGCCGGCGAATGCGAATGTTCCGAAACCAAACTTCATCATTATGATGCTGCAGCGCAATGTGCCCCTCCGGCTGTCGCATAAAGCCAGGCATATCCTTGAATTTGCTTAGTTTCACCAGCGCCATGATTTTCGGGCTGCCCCATTCATATTCCACAATTTTTTCACCATTAAGCCAATGCTCGACATGGTTGCCCGCAATCATCAACCGGACTTTGTTCCATTCACCGGCAGGATTCAGTTTTTTATTCTTTCCTGGCGCAATCAGCGCATACAATGCGCCTGCGGTGGTCTTGGGATTTTTGCCGTCGGGATGCCGCGCATCATCCAGCACCTGCATTTCCGGTCCGG